>CADAFW010000232.1:1230-2533 GCA_902787295.1 uncultured Bacteroidia bacterium | reverse complement strand
CAGCGGGGGATACCATCCCTGCTGCACTCCTTGGTAAAGGATGTTGAGCACGGATCCCGGCTCGTACACGCCTATCTTCAGGCCTATGCCGGTGGCGGGATCGAAGAACAGGGGGATGTTGCCTACGATGATGCCGAATCCTATGGGCACCAGCAGCAGGGGCTCCCACTTCTTCACGATTCCGAGCGTGATGAAGATGATGCCTATCAGGATCATCACCAGGTGCTGCCAGGTGCAATTGGCGAAGCCGGTGAACTGCCAGAACTGCTGCAGGCTTTCGTAGATGTTGCTCATCAGCCTATGCTTGCTATATCGGCGCCCTCGAGCACTGAGTCGCCCTTGTTTACGTATATCGCGGTGACGGTGCCGTCAACCCCGGACAGGATTTCGTTCTCCATCTTCATCGCCTCGATGACGGCGACCTTCTGGCCGCGCTTCACGGTCTGGCCTTCCTTCACGTCCACGGAGATGATCACGCCCGGAAGCGGGCTGGTGACCTTTTTCCCTCCGGTCGCGGGGGCGCTGGCGGCGGGTGCCGGTGCTGCTGCCGGAGCGGCCTGGGCCGACGGGGCCTGCGGTGCGGGAGCCGCGGCGGGGACCTCTTCCTCGAGCTCCACGCTGTAGTTCACGCCGTTGACGCTGACGTCGGCGATCCTGCCGTCGATCCCGTTCACGTCGACTGCGTATTCCTTTCCGTCTATCTTGAATCTGTATCCTTTCATTATCTGTCCAGTGGCTTTCTGAAATTCAAAGAGTTGTCGTTCCAGGCGCTGCGCACCCTGCGTATGGTGACGATCCCGGGCTCGGCGTCGTGCACGGTCTCCGAGAGGTAGAGGTGCAGGGCGAGGGCGATGGCCGCTTTCTCGGCGCCGTCGTCTTCCGCCTTGCCGCTGTCCGGCACTGCCTTGCCGGCGCTTTCAACCGTTTCGCCGCCGCTTCTCCCTTCGGCCTTCATGTTGATTTTCCCGATGAGGGAATACACCCCGTAGAGGATGACGAGCGCGCAGAACACCACGCTGACGCTGATGAGGCTCAGGGTCCATCCGTGGGGATCCGTGTGCGCCATCTTGTCCGCGCCCGTGGAAAGTATCGTCAGAAACGCTCCGGTCATCTTCCTTCAGTATTAAAGCGGCAGGTTGTCGTGCTTCTTGGCAGGGAGCGTCTGGCGCTTGCCTTCGAGCGCACGCAGGGCCCGGATCACGCGGAAACGGGTGTTGCGGGGCTCGATGACGTCCTCGATGTATCCTTTCTGTGCGGCCTGGTAGGGATTGCAGAAGAGTTCCTCATACTCGGCCTTGCGCTG
>CADAFW010000232.1:0-1161 GCA_902787295.1 uncultured Bacteroidia bacterium | reverse complement strand
ACGGCGATGTTGGCGCTCGGCCAGGCGTAATTCACGTCACCGCGCAACTGCTTGCAGCTCATTACTATATGGGCGCCGCCGTAGCTCTTGCGGAGGGTGACGGTCACCTTGGGTACGGTGGCCTCGCCGTATGCGTAGAGGAGTTTCGCGCCGTTGGTGATGACCGCGCCGTATTCCTGCTGCGTGCCGCAGAGGAAGCCGGGGACGTCCACCAGCGTTACGAGCGGGATGCTGAACGCGTCGCAGAACCTCACGAATCGCGCGGCCTTGCGGCTGGCGTTGATGTCTATGACGCCGGCGAGCATCTCGGGCTGGTTGGCCACGATTCCCACGCTCATTCCGCCCATGTGGGCGAATCCGACTATGATATTCTTGGCGAAGTCCCTGTGTATCTCCAGGAATTCCCCGTCGTCCACGATGCTGGCGATCACGCCGTACATGTCGTAGGACTTGTTGGGGTTGTCCGGTATGACCTCGTTGAGGTAGTCCGCCGTCCTGCCGTCCGGATCCGCTGTTTCGCGCTCCGGTGCCGGTTCCATGTTGTTGCGGGGTATGAAGCCGAGGAGCCTGCGTATGATGCCTATCGCATCCTGTTCGTTCTTAGCGGCGAAATGCGCCACTCCGGACTTGGATGCGTGCACGGATGCGCCGCCGAGTTCCTCCTGGCTCACTTCTTCTCCGGTCACCGCCTTTACGACGGCCGGGCCGGTGAGGAACATGTAGCTGATATCCTTCACCATTATGGTCGCCTTTACGACGGCCGGGCCGGTGAGGAACATGTAGCTGATATCCTTCACCATTATGGTAAAGTCGGTCAGGGCGGGGGAATAGACCGCACCGCCTGCACAGGGGCCCATTATGGCGCTGATCTGCGGGATGACGCCGGATGCCAGGATGTTGCGCTCGAAGATTTCGCCATAGCCCGCGAGGGAATCGATTCCCTCCTGGATGCGTGCCCCGCCGGAGTCGTTGAGGGAGATGAAAGGTGCGCCTGTGGCCACCGCCATATCCATCACCTTGCAGATCTTCTCGCTCATCGTCTTGGACAGCGATCCTCCGCTCACGGTGAAATCCTGGGCGGCGACGTACACCGTCCTGCCGTCCATGGTTCCGCGCCCGGTGACCACGCCGTCTCCGTCGAAATGGGTTTTCTCCATCCCG
>CADAFW010000231.1:1498-2212 GCA_902787295.1 uncultured Bacteroidia bacterium | reverse complement strand
GTTCCCGGACTACAAGTTCAGCTTCGAGGGCGCCGTGAAGTACAACTGGATCAAAGAGTATTATCCCGAGGCCTGGGAGACGCTCAAGAAGTACGTCGCCGAGGGCAGGTGGTACCCTGCCGGAGGCTGGGACGCCAACGACTACAACGTCCCCTCGGTGGAGTCCAACATCAGGAACATCCTGCTCGGCGAGGAGTTCTACAAGAAGGAGTTCGGGCAGAAGTCCATAGACATTATGCTGCCGGACTGCTTCGGCTTCGGCTACACCCTCCCCACCGTGGCAGCCCATTGCGGACTGTACGCATTCCACACGCAGAAACTCCAGTGGAGGAAGGCTCCGTTCTATGCCGACGGCAAGAAGTTCCCCTTCGAGTTCGGCATCTGGCAGGGCATCGACGGCTCCAGGATCCTGGCCGCTCCTAACGGCAGCGGATACAGCTGGAACCCCCGCGAGGATGTCACCGACCTTCCCGAACTCAAGGAGAAGCTCGCCAACAGCGCCGTGAATGCAGCGCTGCGCTACTTCGGAACCCGTTCCTCCCGTCACGGCGGCGACCGCGGCGGTTCACCCCTGCCGATATCGGTGCGCGTCATCGACGAGGGCATCAGGAACCCCGGCCCGTCCTACAATATGCATTTCGCCACCGTGGCGGACATCTTCGAGGACAACAAGGACCTGCTGGACAAGGACGTGCTTCCGGTCTTCGACGGGGA
>CADAFW010000231.1:0-1412 GCA_902787295.1 uncultured Bacteroidia bacterium | reverse complement strand
GTGATGGCCGACTGGCTGGGCGCGGTGCCTTATCCGTCATACGTGATCAACGACGCCTACAAGCGCTTCATCTGGCACCAGTTCCACGACGACCTCACCGGCACCAGCATCAAGGAGGCCTACACCTTCTCCTGGAACGACCTGCTGCTGGCGCACAACCAGTTCACCAACACCCTCGAGTCTTCCGTCGATGGCGTCGGCAAGGCGCTTGACACCCGCACCAAGGGCACTCCGGTGCTGGTTTTCAATCCCGTTTCCGCGGTCAACAAGGACATCGCCACCATCGAGGTCGACCTGCCGGCAGGCTATAAGGACGTGCAGGTATTCGGCCCCGACGGCAGGCGCGTGAAGTCCCAGGTCCGCGGGATCAAAGACGGCAAGGCCACCGTGGACTTCGCCGCCGCATCCGGATCCGTCAGCCTTTCCGTCTATGACGTCCGTCCCGTGAAGGCGGTGCAGAAGCAGAAGACCGTCCTCTGGGCCGGCGGCAGCACGCTCGAGAATGCCATATATAAATTGTCCGTCGGCCCCGACGGCGACATCTGCTCCATCCTGGACAAGCGCTGCGGAAAGGAACTGGTGGCTGACGGACAGGGCTTCGGCTATCAGGTGCTCGGCAACAATATGTCCGAAGAGTGGCCTGCCTGGGAGATCCATAAGAAAACGATCGACGGGAAGCCATACAAGGTGGACAGCGAAGTGAAGGTCAGCGTGGAATGCGCCGGGCCGCTCAAGGCCGTCCTGAAGGTCGAGCGCCGCTACGGCAAGTCCACCTTCACCCAGAGGATCACCCTCTATGACGGAGCCATGGACGACCGCATAGACATAGAGAACTGCATCGACTGGCAGACGGAATGCTCCGTGCTGAAGGCCGCTTTCCCGTTCTCATTCAGCGCGGAGAACGCCAGCTACGACCTCGGCATCGGATACGTGCAGCGTCCGGACAATACCGACATCCAGTTCGAGGTTCCCGCGCAGGAGTGGGCCGACCTCACCGCCGGGGACGGCAGTTACGGCGTCACCGTGCTGAGCGACAGCCGATATGGTTGGGACAAGCCCGCGGGCAATATGCTCCGCCTGACCCTCCTCCACACGCCCGGCGTCACCGACCGCTTCGTCCACCAGAACACCCTGGACATCGGCCCCCACACCTTCACCTACTCCATCGTAGGCCATCCCGGTGCCCTTGACGGTGCCGCGGCCACCACCGCCGGCGACATACTCAACCAGCGCAAGTCCGCCTACGTCGCCCCCAGGCACGCCGGAGCCCTCGGCAGGGAATTCTCCCTCGTGAGCACCGACAACCCCTCCATCCGCATCAAGGCGGTCAAGAAGGCCGAGGACGGCGACGGCATCATCGTGCGCGTATATGAACTTTCCGGCCGCCCGGCCAAGGGTGCCGTGAAGTTCGC
>CADAFW010000230.1 GCA_902787295.1 uncultured Bacteroidia bacterium | reverse complement strand
GTAATTGACGGCCTTTTCGGCATCGCCCGTGGTCATCAGGCCGTAGACCAGACCCGAGGCGAAGGAATCTCCGCCGCCCACACGGTCCATGATCTCCAGGCCGGGGTATTCCTTGGACTGGTAGATCTCACCGTCTGCCCAGCAGATGGCCTTCCAGTCGTTGACAGTGGCGGTCTTCACGGTCCGCAGGGTCGTGGCGACGACCTTGAAGTTCGGATAGGTCTCGGCGGCTTTGCCGATCATCTTCTTGTAACCATCCAGGTTCAGTTCCTTCAGGTTGGCATCGTTGCCCTCGATCTCAAAGCCCAGGCAGGCGGTGAAGTCCTCTTCATTGCCGATCATGACATCGACGTACTTGGCGACTTCGCGGTTGACCTCACGTGCCTTCTCCTGTCCGCCGATGGCGCTCCACATGGAGGGGCGGTAGTTCAGGTCGTAGGAGATGACGGTGCCGTACTTCTTCGCTGCCTTGCAGGCCGCAATCACGGTCTGGCAGGACTGCTCGGAAAGCGCCGCGTAGATGCCGCCGGTGTGCAGCCAGCGCACGCCGAGTTTCCCGAAGATATAATCAAAGTCGAAATCCTCCGGCGTCGCCTGGGAAATGGCGGTGTTGGCACGGTCGGAGCAGCCCACCGCGCCGCGGATGCCGAAGCCGCGTTCGGTGAAGTTAATGCCGTTGCGGCAGATGCGGCCGATGCCGTCGGTCTTCTTCCAGTAGATGAGCTCGGTGGAGACGCCGCCCTGCTCGATGAAGTCCTTCATCAGCTTGCCGACCTCGTTGTCCGCAAAGGCGGTGATGACCGCGGTGTTCATTCCGAAGCACTTGTGCAGGCCGCGGATGACGTTATACTCGCCGCCGCCCTCCCAGGCGCGGAACGAGCGCGCCGTGCGGATTCTTCCCTCACCGGGATCCAGACGCAGCATAATCTCGCCCAGCGACACAGCGTCAAACTTGCATTCTTCCTTCGGACGTAAATTCAGGTTCATAAGATGGTTCCTCCTTGATGTTTTTTCTTTTATGATTTCGTCACATGCCTGTGCAGCGTCGCACGTACGGCGCCGACACCTGCGGTGAGTTCCGTGAAGTAGGCACAGACCTTATCGGCAAGACCCGTCTCGATGAGGTCGACGCCGAAGATGGTCTTGTTTCGCAGCAGGCCTTCCAGTTTTGTGCAGTCCGGCTTTTCACCCAGCTTGAATTCCTTCACATAGGCCTGTGCCGTTTCCAGCAGCGGGTCGGGAGAAGGCTCGAAGGCATTTCCCTCGTCATCCACCGCCATCAGGTAGCGCAGCCAGCCGGCATGTACCAGGGGGATCAGCTTGAGATTCTGAACATCCAGCGACGGATCGGCAAGATACGCCTTAATGGTCCTTGAGATTCTGAACATCCAGCGACGGATCGGCAAGATACGCCTTAATGGTCTCGCCGAAGCGGATGGGGAGCTTCTGGGAAGTGTCCATTGCGATGCGTTGGGGCGTATCCGGCATGAAGGGGTTGGGGATGCGAACCTTGACCACCGTATCAATAAAGTCCTGAGGCTTGATAATTCCCGGGTCCGTCACCACCGGCAGCCCCTCCTGATACCCGATAATCTCCACCAGCTTACGGAGATCCTCGTCCTGCATCTCCTGGGAGATCTTCTCAAAGCCCAGCAGGCAGCCGTAAATCGCCAGGGCTGTGTGCAGCGGGTTGAGGCAGGTGCAGACTTTCATCCGTTCCACCTTGTCCACGGTCTCGCGGTCCGTGAACAGGAAGCCCGCCTTCTCCAGCGGCGGCCGGCCGTTGGGGAAGTTGTCCTCAAGCACCAGGTATTCGCTCTCTTCCGCGTTGACATAGGGGGCCTTGACGGTACCGCGGGCATTGCGTACCGGAGCAAAGCCCTCCAGGCCGTCGCGCTCCAGCATCGCACCCACCGTGAGGTCTGGGCTCGGGGTGATTTTGTCGATCATGGTCCAGGGGAAGGAGACCTTCTTCGCATTTTCGATATAGGCCTTGAAGCCCTCGTCGTGCCAGGCCTCAGCGAAAGCGCACATGGCTGCCTTGAGCTTATCGCCGTTATGCGAGCAGTTGTCCGTACTCACCATGGCAATCGGCCAGGCACCCGCGCGATAGCGTTCCAGAAGCAGGGCGGCCACCTTGCCCATGTAGCTCTTCGCTTCGGAAGGGCCAGCCGCAAGATCGGCTTTCACATCGTCCCCGCTCAGGCTGTAACCCTTCTCCGTAATGGTAAAGGTCACCATCTGCAGAGAGGGCTTGCGGAAGATCTCCTGCAGGCGCTCCTCGCCGCCGTAGAGATAACAGGTTTCCGCGATGGCACCGAGGATATTTTTCTCAACGCTGCCGTTGGCTTTGAGTGTCACAACGACCGCCAGATCGTCATAGGTCTC
>CADAFW010000229.1 GCA_902787295.1 uncultured Bacteroidia bacterium | reverse complement strand
ATCGAGATTGATGCGGAGCTGGTTGTCGAGACCCTTGAGGAGCTTCTTGTAAGGCATCCTGGCCTCGAAGAGAGGCACCTGGACACCGGAAACCATACGTGAGATGGCCTCCATCTCGATTTCCTGGCCGCCGGAGAACGGGATGTACTTGAGGGAGTCGATGCAGAAATCCTCGCGGTGGTTGAAGAGGGTGTCCTTCACGGGAATCTTGGTCTCGAAACTGAAGACGAGGTTCTTGTCACCGGCCTCGTAGAGCTGCTGGAGCTGGAGGTTGACGCCCTTGCCCCTGAGGGTCCTCTTGATCTTCTCGGTGTGGGCCATGGCGAGGGAGTCGTCCTTGGAACCGACCTGCATCAGTATGGAGATCTCGCCGTTCTCATAGAAATTCTTGAGGCTGTCGATGGATCCGGTGTACTTGCCGTTGACGCTCTTGTAAGCGGTCTGCAGGGTACGGATGTCCTTCAGACGCTCGATGCCTACCTTCTCGCGGCGCGCGACCTGCTTGTTGAACTCAACCGGCTGGTTGATGCTGTTGTAAATGAGGCGAGAAGTAAAACCTCTACGAGAATCTTAACAAATTTCTTCATTTTATGTTGCTTTTGTTTATTGACAATATCTCTACAAAGTTAGAAAATTGATTTATCAAATGCAATATTATTCGTAAATTTGCCCTGCAGAACAAAGTGCCGTGACAACGCTCAGGAAAGCCGACATAGACAAGCTTGACGAACTGCTCGGAAGAGCGGAGCGCATCGTCATCTCCACCCATCTCCATCCCGACGGGGATGCGGTCGGCAGCGCCGTGGCGATGATGCACTACCTCGAAGAGAAGAGGGGCAAGGCGCCGGCGGTCGTGATCAACGACCCCATGCCGGAGTCGATAGCGTTCCTGGACTGCCCGGGAATCCTCATCGCCTCGCAGGACGCGGCCGGAGCGACGGCCCTCATAGCCGCCGCCGACCTCATCGTCAGCCTGGACTACAACGACTTCTCCCGCGCCGGGGATGCCGTATGCGAGGCGCTGCGCGCATCCGGAGCCGCGAAAGTGCTTATCGACCACCACCTCAACCCGTCCGCGGGCGACTTCGGGCTGTGCTTCAGCGAAACCGAAATCTCATCGGCGAGCGAACTGCTCTACCATATACTGATGAAGATGCCGGACGTGGACGGGGATGCCTCCAGGCTGCCCCTTTCCGCCGCCACCGCCCTGATGACGGGGATGACGACCGACACCAACAACTTCGCAAACTCCGTCTTCCCCTCCACCCTTGAGATGGCCTCCGCCCTGCTGGCCGCCGGAGTGGACAGGGATGCCATCATAATGCACGTCTACAACAGTTTCCGCGAGAACCGCGTGAAGGCGATGGGCTACCTGCTGGACAGGAAGCTCAGGATCCTGGACAATGGCGTGGCATACATGGTGCTCTCAGGCGGGGAGACCGCTGATATGGACATAAGGGACGGTGAGACGGAAGGCTTCGTCAACATCCCCCTGACCATAGGCCGGGTGAAGATGAGCGTGTTCCTGCGGCAGGACGACGGATATTTCCGCGTCTCCGTGAGGTCCAGGCGCGGGACTTCGGCCAACCGCTTCGCAGCCGCCTTCTTCCACGGAGGCGGGCACGAGCAGGCTGCGGGAGGCAGGCTCTACATCCCGGACGACGTCGCCGACGCCGACGGAGCGGCACTCTACATAGAGCGGGCCGCGGCACGATTTATGGAGAACGACAGCCTCCGGAACAACTGAAACATGAAGAAATACATCATACCCATCATTGCAGCCGCGGTACTTGCGGGAGGGTGCGCAAAGACGGTCACCGACGGAACCAACGTGGCCGCGAAGCGCTTTTTCGACGCCTGGGCCCAGGTGGCGGCCCCCAACGCCGTGAAGACGGCGCTCGGCAGCTACATCTTCGAAGAGACCCCCGGCACCGGCGTCCCCATCGCCGACAGCCTGTTCATCAAGGCGGACTACACCATACGCACCATCGACGGTGCAGTCACCTCCACCACGTCGGAGCTGATGGCCAAGCAGCTCGGCAGCTACAACGCCTCCAATTTCTACGGGCCC
>CADAFW010000228.1 GCA_902787295.1 uncultured Bacteroidia bacterium | reverse complement strand
GTGCCTTCTTCGTCCGTGAGGACCACGGGCTCGTCGTACATCACGTAGCTTACGCTTGCTCCCCATTTGCTGACGCAGTTCAGGAGCACCGGCATGGTTCCGTCTCCGTCGCCGGGATACACGATGAACGCACCGGCTTCGGCAGCCTGCTCGAGGAAGGCGTCGGACCCGTATTCACCCTTGCCCACGAACAGGACGCGTGCGGCGTCTTTGCCGACCTGATGGGGGAAACGCTCCATGATGACGTCCTGCATGGGCTTCGGATAAGTCGAGATGTCGCCTATGTAGGCGGGCATGCGGCTTTTGACCCACTGCTTGTTGGGATTCACGACGATGCTGTTGCCCTCCCTGAAATCCCTGGACGGGGTTTCGACGACCTTCGGCTTGCAGGATGCCAGTGCCAGGACGGCCGCGAGGGCAAGGAGGATGTTATACTTCCGGAGCGGTTTCGAACTCGCCGAGGAAGCGCATATCATTCTCGAAGTAGTGACGGAGGTCGTTGACCTGCCACTTGAGCATAGCGATGCGCTCAAGCCCCATTCCGAAGGCGAATCCGCTGTATTTCTTGGAATCTATGCCGCTGGCTTCGAGGACGTTGGGGTCCACCATTCCGGCGCCGAGGATCTCCAGCCAGCCGGTGCCCTTGCAGACGTTGCATCCCTTGCCGTGGCAGATGTTGCAGCTGACGTCCACCTCGGTGGACGGCTCGGTGAAGGGGAAGTAGCTCGGGCGCATGCGGATGCTGGTCTCGGGACCGAACATCTCGCGGGCGAAGAGGAGAAGGGCCTGCTTGAGGTCGGCGAAGGTCACGTTCTCGTCGATATAGAGGCCTTCAACTTGGTGGAAGATGCAGTGTGCGCGGGCGCTGATGGCCTCGTTGCGGAACACGCGGCCCGGGCAGATGACGCGGATCGGGAGCTTCATCGTCTCCATCGCACGCACCTGCACGCTGGAGGTGTGGGTGCGGAGGAGGATGGGGTTGAGGTGGCCTGCGCTCACGAAGAAGGTGTCCTGCATGTCGCGGGCGGGGTGGTTCGGGGGGAAGTTGAGCGCCTCGAACACGTGGTGGTCGTCCTCGATCTCGGGGCCTTCCGCGACGTCGTATCCGAACTTGCGGAAGATGTCCACGATCTGCTGGCGCACAATGCTCACCGGGTGGCGGGAACCGAGGGGCAGGCCGTCTCCGGGCATGGAGAGGTCCTCTTTCGGGCCGTCCGAGGAGCCGTCGTCAGCGGCGTTCTCCTTGAGTTCGTCGATCTTGGCCATTGCGGCCTGCTTGAGTTCGTTCAACGGCCGCCCGAATTCCTTCTTCTGGTCCTTGTCGACGGTGCGGAATTCCTCGAAGAGGGCGGTGATGCTTCCCTTCTTTCCGAGCAGGCGCACGCGCGCATCCTCGACTTCCTTCTGCGTCTTGCAATCCAGCGCGCCGACTTCGGCAAGCAGCTGGTCTATATCTTCTCTTTTCATAAGCTTACTTGTTCTTTTCCCGTTTCTCGGCCCTCTTGTCGCGATTTTTCTTCTCGCGGCCGGCGCCGTTCTTCAGGAATTTCTCCCACTGTGCGTCGTTGAACACCTTCCTGAAAGCCGTGTACATCTGCTCGTCCCATTTGTCGCGGCACTGCACATAGATGTCGGTGTTGCCCACCTTGGCCTTGCTGAGGTTGTTGATCTCCACCAGCATCGCATAGTTGTCGTGCTGGAGTATGGAGTCGACCATGAAGACCTGCCAGTCCTCGAGGTTGAAGAGTTCGGTGTACCGTTCGACGGTGGTCTCGATGGATTCGTAGAACTTTTTCTCATCCTCCGGCTTCTTCAGGGGATTGTTCTCGTCATTCGAATGGTCCAGCTGCTGGGCGGATGCACACAGCGGCAGGAGCATGATGGCGAGAGTGGCGAAAAATTTCATATATTTGTTATCCATAGTCCGCAAATTTAATAAAGAAAAGATAAAATGAGAAAAATTCTGGTCCTCGCATTGGCCCTGACCGCCGTTTCACTCGGCCGCGCCGATGCCTG
>CADAFW010000227.1 GCA_902787295.1 uncultured Bacteroidia bacterium | reverse complement strand
GTTCCGTTACGGGCAATGGTTCCACCGGAACGAGACCTGGGCCCCGTATGCCAAGGTCTGGACGGACTACCTGGCCCGCAGCTGCCAGATGATGCAGACAGGCCGCAGCGTGGCTGACATACTGCTGTTCTACGGCGAGGACACCAACATCACGGCGCAGTACGGCGGCGAAAGCCTCTCCAACCTGCCGGATATACCTGCCGGATATGATTTCGATTATGCCAATGCGGACGTGCTCCTGAATGCGGTCCGGCCCGAAGGCGGCTGCCTGGTGACTGACAGCGGCCAGCGCTACAGGGTGCTGGTGCTCGGAAAGTCCTGCCGCGCATATATGTCGGAGGCCGTGCAAGCGAGGATAGACGAGCTCAAGGCAGCCGGAGTTCCGGTCTGCTTCGGGGAAGAGCTGGGTGCGACGCTCGCCGCGGCCGGAATAGCCCCCGACCTCGCTACCGACGGTCCTGCAGACGGGATTACATACGTCCACAGGACCTGCCAGCAGGGCGAAATCTACTGGCTCTGCAACGCGGGAGGCAAGGACTGGGAAGGGAAAGTGCATTTCCGCGAGACGCACCCCAATGCAGCCGTATTCAACGCGGAAGACGGCTCGATGTGGCGCATACCGGTGTCCGGCGATATAGTGGAATTGAGGCTGAGGGCCGGCGACGCCGTTTTCGTCGTACTGACCGGCGAGCCCCTTGACCTGCCCGAAGCCGGACCGGAATACAAGGCCGTCGAAGTGATGCCGCTCAACCGCTGGTGGGATGTGGAGTTCCATCAGAAAGGCGGCGGGAGAGCCACCGAGACCTTCTCGCAGCTGATCGACTGGTCCACCAATGCCGGCGACCCCGTGATCCGCTATTTCTCCGGAACCGCGCACTACAGCTCGGCATTCACCGTTCCCGCGGGTGCACTCGACGGCCTGAAGGAGGCCAGGATCGACCTCGGCACCGTCTGCGTGATGGCGGAGCTCATAGTCAACGGCCACAACGCCGGCGTGCTCTGGCGCGGGCCCTACCTCTCATAGTCAACGGCCACAACGCCGGCGTGCTCTGGCGCGGGCCCTACCTCAGTCCCGACCTCCTGCCCTGGCTGCACGAAGGCGAGAATACGATAGAGGTGAACGTGACGAATCTCTGGGTCAACCGCATGATAGGCGACCGCCAGAAAGGCGAGGTACCCGTCACCCGCGTCCGCCGCTTCTACAATGCCGGCGACAAACTGCTGCCGTCCGGGCTGCTCGGCCCGGTAAGGCTGGTAGGATACAAGTAGAAAAAAACAACCCCGGTCGCATGGCCGGGGTTGCTGTTATTCTGGATTGAAGCCTGTTTAGTCCACGACGGCACGGGCCATCGCATCCTTGTAGTACTTCTGCTCCACGAAGACGTCCTCCTTGTAAGGATTGATGTGGCGCTTCCTGGAGATGCAGATGATCCAGCAGATGGCTGCGAGGTTGGTGACGAGCGCAAGGGCGCTGATCACGGTCATCATCGTAGGATTGGCTGCAACCACGGAAGGATCGACGGTGGTGCCGACTGCAGCGGCCTCTCCGCCTGCGACCTCATAGAGTTTCTCGATGGTAGCGACTCCCTCGGGATAGAGAACCGGAAGGGTAGCCCATGAGAACCACTGCTGGCCGTTCTTGAAGGTCTCCTGGAAGAGCGGGAACACCTGTGCGAACATACACCAGATAGCGAGGGTGTTGGCGCGGTTCTGGATCCATCCGCCGCGGTTCCAGCAGAGGGCTGCGATGGTCGGGGCGAGAAGGAGCGCGATACCGCAGTACCAGCTGTGGGTAGGCAGGCAGTTGTAGGTGTAGGCGAAGTTCCAGATGTCATAGACAAGGATGTAGACCCAGGTCATGTCGGCCCAGATCATGTCTTTCTTGTCCTTGGAAGGGAACACGCTCCACCATGCGGTCATACAGAAGATGTTGATGAGACCGGCAACGCCGTTCATCACGTTGTGCCAGCCGCCGTACTGCCATACGCCCTCGGAGGTGAGCCACCACTTGTTCCATCCCATCACTGCCGACTCGAAGTCGGAGACGCAGGCGATGAGGATGTTGATGGCGAATCATCATGAAGCCGATACACCCTGCGGTGGCGGCATAGAGCTTGGCATAATGGAACCAGCCCTGCATATAGACGTGGGTCTGATTCTCGAGGGCCCACAGCTTGCCGGTCCTCACACCGAGCCAGATCGCGAGGAAATAGACGGTGAGGGCGAGTGGAACCACCAGGAAGGTGATGATGCCTCCGGCCTTGGTGCGGCGGGCGAATTCATTCAGGAGAATAAGACCCAGGAGGACGACGATGAGCATCCCCCATTGTGCGAACGCGTGTTCGCCATAGACTTGGAAAAACATAGGTTATTAGTTAAATGTGACTGTTTAGTGGCATAAAGATACGACTATTTTTCCGATAAGGGAAAAATCCGCCGTTTTTTGCTGAGTCACCCGGATCAGTCGAGGTCCTGGATCACCTCTACCCCGTGGGTGGAGGCGAACTCCAGAAGGGCGTCGTAGTTGTCGAACTTCGCGGTGCCTCCGAGCCAGATGCGCACCTTGAAGCACACCTTCTCGGCGATCGCGGTGATGTTCTTCACCGTCTCGAGGACGCAATACTCGGATGCAATGCCGCACACGGTAACCTCGTCACCCGGCTTGAAGTAGTCCTGGGTGGAAGGAGTGACGTCGGCGAATGCGCCGTACTGTTCGGTCACCTGCCCCTTCAGCACGAAGCGTACGCCGCCCTCGTCGAGGCCTTCGAGGATGCAGTCCGGCATCGATGCACCGGCGGTGTGATGCACGCAGTGCACCGGCCAGGGACCGCCCTGCTCCTTGAACGAACAGTGGCCGAGGGGATGCCAGTCCAGCGTGAAATAGATGAGGTCGAACTTCTTCTTCGCCCCGTTGATTACCGGAATGAAGTCCGCTGCACCGGGAACGGTGAGGGAACCGTCGATGAAATCTTTCTGCAGGTCCACTGCAACGAGTATCTTTCTCATGGTATAGGATGTTATGACAATGCAAATATAATGTTATTCTTCCACCTTGTTGAGATTGCGCGTGAGAAACATCACGCAGGCGAGCAGCGCGAACAGCACCAGGGTGCCGGTGATGAGCGCGTAGCTCTTCATCTGGAGCAGCACGTAGCTCAGCAGGTAGGCCAGCGCCACGAGCGCCGTCAGCAGCCAGGCGGAGCGGTCGTGCAGTATGCCGCGGAAGTAGCCGAAAAGGGCTCCCGTGGTCATCACTGCCGCAATGCAGTATGCGAGCGTGAAATTCATGAATTCGGAGAAGGACAGCACCAGCGCATAGAAAAGCACCAGCGAGAGGCCGATGACCAGGTACTGGACGGGATTGATCTTCTTCTTGCCCACGAGCTCGACCGCGAGGCCGGCTATGAATACGAGCAGGATGATCAGGATGCCGTATTTGGCCGAACGCATGGTCTCCTGATACTGCGTCACTCCCTGGAGCAGGGTCACGCCGAAGGAAGTGTCGTCAGGCTTGCCGCGGTTGATCTCGGAGACGGACCAGCGGGCGTCGAAGCCGTCTTCCCTGACATCACGCTCCGCCGGAAGGAAATCCCCCTTGAACGAAGGGTCGGGGCAGTTGGAGTGCATCCTGACCTCGGTGGTGCCGCCGTAAGGCTTGACCATCAGCGAAGATGAGCCGCGGACCGAATACGTCAGCCTGAACGGGAC
>CADAFW010000226.1 GCA_902787295.1 uncultured Bacteroidia bacterium | reverse complement strand
CCCAATGACAATTGCTCGCTGACCGTCTGCAATGCCTGCTACTACAAATACGTCCTCCCTAACCTGAACAAAGGCTGCCCGGGCTGCAAAGGCCACAAGCAGTTCAAGCAGGTCCATTAACCCGCGCCGAAATCGTAGATTTTTTTGAAAATCTACACCCTTTTTTTTGCTTACACACGCGCAAAATACGTATATTCGGCTTGTAAAAAACCGATTTAGCCATGCGTGTAGTGTATGAAGCCCCGTTGACGGAGGTCGTCCCGATACGGCCCGAGGGCATGATTGCCGTCAGTGACCCGTTGATAACCACTCCCTTCGAGGGAGAGGAAGATTGGTATGTTTAAGGAGGACGAGAGATGAAAAAGATTATTGCCATCCTTTGCGCCTTCGCCGCACTCGCAGCCTGCAAGAGAATCGAACTGCAGGATCCCGCCGTCCTCCCGCAGAGGGAACTCAAAGTCAAACTGGAGATCACCCGCGTAGACCTCACCGGAGAGCCTGCCACCCGCGCCACGTACAAAGACCAGTGGAACGAGGGCGACGTCGTGTACGTCTTCTTCCATGGGGTCCCTGCTCCTAAGTATCTGGAAGAGAAATACGTAGGGGGAGAATGGGTCGCGACGCCCAAGAACGGACTCACCGTCTCCGACCTGCAGGCCGCATACGACAAGGGCAACATGGAGATGTCGGGAGTGTTCTTACCCTATTATAATGATGCCGTTATCACCACGCCGCCCGAATCGGACCCGTGGGCAGGCTATTTCTATTTCGACAAGGACTACTCCGGAATATTCTATCAGCACGACTGGTGCTTCTGGCATCTCGAAAACGACGAGCTGCGCGGCACCCTGGCGCTGGAGGCGCCGCCGATCCCCGATACGTACAAATATGTACACTTCGACATCACCGGATTCACTGAGGGACACCGCTATACCTTCACGCAGGAGTACGTAAGGCCGCTCGCATTCCTGTTCGTGAACGACTGGGCCCGCCCGTCGTCCTCGTATTTTTACGATTCGGGGAGCCCCATCCCCGGCCATTACGACAAGGACCGCTCCATCGTGAGCTTCTCCGGAGTGCTTGACGAAAGCGCCGTGGGAACTCCGAAGGATTATACCTTCATGATCGTGGACGAGACGTCCGGAGCCCGCTTCACCCGCACCGTCAACGCCAAGACGGTCAGCAAGCACACCGCCATCGGCCTCGGCAACATCAAGGACCCTTCCATATGGACGGCCATCGCCAATCCGGTCATCGTCCTGGAGCAGGAATCCATTGAAATGGGCGGCGCAATGGCGAGGACGCCCGGATTCCTGGCCTATTCGGTCGACTTCCCCCTCGAGGGCGAGGTCCTTACGGCAAGCCCTTCGGAAAGCTGGATCCATATCCAGGAAATCAGCGCCACGCAGGTTTCGTTCTACGCCGAGAGCAACAACGGCAGCGTCCGCACCGGCACCATCACGCTGAACTACAAGGATGCCGAGCCGAAGGTGTCTACGATCCATTTACCATCCTTACGATCGACGAGCATGCCCGCGACATCTCCCACGAGGGCGGCAGCTTCGAGATAGGTTATTCCATCACCAATCCCTACCCGAATTGCTCCATCAGCTTCAGGTATAACAACGGATACTCCTACAGTGCGCCCGACTGGATAGAGGGATCGTTCAAGGACGGCGTGCTTTCCTACACCGTCCAGCCCAACACCTCGACCTCGGCCACCTGCAAGCTGCTTGTCAAGTATACGGCCACGCCCAATATGGACACGCTGGTCGTCAAGCAGTTCGGCAAACCCGCCGGCCCGCCGGAGATCATAGCCGAATTCAATCCGGACGCTCCCGAGACCGTGAACGGAGCCGGAGAGGAAGCCGTATCCCTGATCGCCTACGTGAGGAATCCCGTCGGCGGCGTCAAGATGGAACTGACCCCCGACGTGTCCTGGATCACGAATATCCGGCAGAATAGCGACATGTCATATCTGTTCACGGCAAGCCGGAACACGACGGGCAGGGAACGTACCGGCCACATCAAGCTCAGCTACCTGGACCAGCACGTCACGGTCCCCTTCAAGCAGCTCGCCGACGACGTGGTCATCATCCTGAACCCGGGAGACATGACCTTCAACTATCAGAAACGGAGCGTTTCGTTCGATGTCACGCTGCCGGATGAATACAGTTACGACGCCCTGCAGGTCGCCTACGAGCAGGAATACAGTTTCGTGACGAATCTCAAGCGCGAAGGCAATACGGTCTCCTTCGACATGAAGGAGAACAACAGCGGCGAAGAAAGGACGACGGGCATCGTCGTCAGTCTTGGCGGAAGCCAGTCCGTCTTCCACGTGACGCAGACCTACGAAGCCCCGGTTTTCACCGTACCCGAGACCGAACTCTTCCTTAACTATTCACGACAGTCCCAGACCATCAACGTCCAGATTACGAACCCGCGCGAGAACGCGACCTTGTACGTCATGGAAGAAGGCGACACACCCTGGTTCTGGTCTGCGGCGACGGACAACATCCCGAAGATCAACGTCAGCGAAAACTCTTCAGGCGCTTCCCGTCAGACCTTCGCCGTGATCGGCTATAGCGGAATGCCGGAAAAGGTCCGTCTGCGCATCACGCAGAACACGTCCCATACCGATATAAAGGTCGACATAGGTCATCAATACATCGCCGAGTATCCCACAGAGCTGACCTTCACGGTCAAGATTGACGACCCTCTCAGCATGACCGACGTGAATGTGACGACAGCAGACCGATGGGCCACGGTCAAATCCGTCACCCAAACTTCCAACACACTCTATGAGGTCAAGGTAGCGTTCAGCAAGAACCGCCGGACCACGGAACGGTCTACCAGCATCACCTTCAAATACGGAAATCTCAGCTCTGTCTCCACCATTGTACAGAGCCGCAACAGGGATATTCCTGAAGGGTTTGTCGACCTGGGTCTGCCGAGCGGTACGCTGTGGGCCGAGTGCAACCTCGGCGCTTCGACGGAGTACAACGCCGGTACTTTCTACGCCTGGGGCGAAGTCTCGCCGAAATCGAAGTATCTGTGGAGCAATTACCGCTTCGGCAGCGCAGACAACCCGACCAAGTACAACAACATCGACAGGATGACGACCCTCCTGGATGCCGACGACGTGGCGTACAAGACCAACGCCGCCTGGTCTATGCCTACCACGGAAGACTTCGACGAATTGCGTTGGCACTGCTTGATGCCGGTCTGGATCACGCTGCCAGTCCCGGGCTTCCGGATCACGTCCATGGATGGCGAGACCAGCATCTTCTTCCCGGCCGCCGGCTTCAAGACGGACGAATGGCTGGACAAAGATGATACCGGGTACTACTGGACCAAGGACCTGAACCCCGATAATCGTGCCAACGCCAATTACTTCCTCGTAAATGACCTGGGAGGTGGAGTGGGAGGCTCGGATGAGCGAAGCGTCGGTATGTCGGTCCGTCCGGTGATCAAGCCATAGCGGTATCCGGATAATGCGCAGGATAATCCCTCTTTTGATTATGCTTTTCCTTGCCCCGCACGCATGGTGCGGGGAGCAGGAAAAGCCCGTCAAAGTGGTGCTTCGCAGCCGTATGAGTGCATTCTACAACACTCCGGATTATGGCTTCAAGTCCGATTTCCTGCGCATTACCGCATCCGGGGACCTCGGCGGCGGCTTCCGTTTCCTTTTCCGGCAGCGCCTGGACAGGGCTCCT
>CADAFW010000225.1 GCA_902787295.1 uncultured Bacteroidia bacterium | reverse complement strand
ACCACGGGCCTCGTGCAATGGTACGAGTGGACTGGCGTGCTCGGCGGTTCGCTCTGGATATGGCTCGTGAACCTCGGCATCTTCGGGATGGTGATGGCGTTCGGCAACGGGCTGATGCATTCGTGGAACAAGATCGCCCGCATCTCTTCCGCAGCGGCCCTCACCCTCGTGATAGCTGGACCCGTGGCCACCTCGCTGGTGCTTTACCATAGCTATGAGGAGAAGTCGGAGGCGAGCCTGGACGTGGTCATAGGCCAGCCCAACTTCGACCCCTACCATAAATTCGAATCGATGACCCAGGCCGAGCAGACGGAAGTGCTGCTGGGGCTCTATGAGAAGGAACTTTCCACCTTCGCCGACAAGGACCGGCCGGTGCTGCTCATCGCCCCGGAGACCTTCACTTCCGACGTCGTGCTGAACGACGTGCCCGCCTCCAGGACCATCCAGACCTTCAAGGCCTTCCTCGGATCCCATCCGCAGGCGGAGATCCTCTTCGGCGCTTCCGCATACGAGACCTTCAGCACCCGCAGCGCCCCGCACATACTCGCGTTCGAGTGGGGAAACGGCTGGCTGGAATCGCGCAACAGCGCCATAATCCTCGATCCTTCAGGAGATTACGAGATCTACCACAAGAGCAAGCTGGTTGTGGGAACGGAGCTTACGCCTTACCCGAAACTCTTCGTCCCGCTGGACAATGCGATAGGGAAGATGCTCGGGCAGAAAGGCCCCCTGATGGGCCGCTGCATAGGGCAGGACAAGGCTGCCGCGCTGCATTTCCGGGATTCCGTTGCCATCGGTTGCGCGGTGTGCTATGAGTCCGTCTACGGTGATTTCTGCCGCGACTACGTCAAGGACGGCGCCCGCCTGATGACCGTCATCACGAACGACGCCTGGTGGGGGGATACGCCCGGTTACAGGCAGCATTTCAACTACAGCCGCCTGCGCGCCATAGAACTGCGCCGAGACCTCGCCCGCTGCGGCAACACGGGCATCTCCGCCATCATCGACCAGCGCGGGGACGTGGTCAAGGCCGGTCCCTGGTGGGAACCGTACGTGATGAAGGGGATTGTGAACCTCAATTCGGAGCAGACCTTCTTCGTAAGGCACGGCGACATCACCGGCCGCGTCTGCAGCCTCATCTTCCTGCTGCTGCTCGCGCTTACGCTGGTAAGGCTCTTCCTGCCGAAGAAATAATCAGAGAACCCAGTTTATCGGCTCTTTCCCCTCCGATGCCAGGATGGCGTTGGTGCGGGAGAAATGCCGGCATCCGAAGAACGCTCCGCGGGCAAGGGGAGACGGGTGCGCAGCTTCCAGCACGGTGTGCCTGCCCGTGTCTATGAGCGGAGCCTTGCCGCGCGCGTAGTTGCCCCAGAGCAGGAAAACCACGCCCTCGCAGTGGTCGGAGATGGTCTTGATGACGGCATCGGTGAAGGTCTGCCAGCCTATTCCGGCGTGGGAGGTCGGCTGGCCTGCGCGGACGGTGAGGACGGCGTTCAGCAGCAGTACCCCCTGCTGCGCCCACGGCGCGAGGTCCGGGCTGCCGGACATCCTCACCCCGAGGTCGTCCTCTATCTCCTTGAAAATGTTCTTGAGCGACGGCGGGGCGGGCACTCCGGCGGGCACGGAGAACGAGAGGCCCATGGCCTGGCCGGGGTTGTGGTAGGGGTCCTGCCCGAGTATGACCACCTTCACCTTGTCCAGCGGGCAAAGTTCGAACGCGTTGAAGATGAGCCTCCCGGGCGGGTAGATCACCTTGCCCTCGGCCTTCTCCCTGTGCAGGAATGCCACCAGGTCTGCGAAATACGGCTTGTCGAATTCGGGTTGCAGGGCTTCCCGCCAGCTTTCTTCTATTTTCACGTTCATATACCAAAAGTACAAAAAATAACTAACTTTGTCTTGATATGAACAACACAGCATTGTTTCCGGGTTCTTTCGACCCGTTCACCGCGGGCCATCTGAACATCCTCCGCAGGGCCCTGACCATGTTCGACCACGTGGTCGTAGCCATCGGTATCAACCAGGACAAGCGGGATTTCGAGAACGAGCGCGCCATAGCCGACGCGAACCGCCGTCTCGCTCCCGACGTGGAGACCATCATCATCCCTACCGCCCAGGAATTCGCGCACATCTCCTCCTCCGCCGTAAGGGACATCCTCAAGCACCACGGCGACACCGGGATGTTCGTCCCCGAGGGCGTGGTCCTTCCGCCCGTCGAATGATGAGGCGCCTGCTGCTCATATCCCTTTTCCTCCTTTCCGGCATCTGCGGCTTTCAGGCCGCCGCCCAGCCGGACAGCCTGAAGTCGCGCTACGCGCCGCTGGACAGCATGCTCACGCAGTTCTACACCGCGCTGGAGCGCGAGACCGTGGAGGTGAAATGCGACAACGCCGACTTCCTCATAGGGACCTGCAAGGATTCCCTCACGCGCCAGCACGTCGCCCTTGCGCTCTTCGACCACTACCGCGACTCCCGCGTG
>CADAFW010000224.1 GCA_902787295.1 uncultured Bacteroidia bacterium | reverse complement strand
ACGGTGACTTCGCAGCTGGCGGTCAGGGCGCCGTCGGTGGTGGTCACCATAATGACGGCGACGCCGGCCTCAACGCCTGTAACGGTGCCTTCCTGGTCCACTGTGGCCACTTCGGGAGCGTAACTGCTCCAGCTGACACTCTTGTCGGTGGCATCCTCGGGTTCCACGGTGGCAGTCAGGGAGAAGGATTCCTCTACACTGATGCTTGCGGTGGTGACGTCCAGCTTAACCCCGCTCACGGGAATGACCTTGGCAGTCACGGTCACCGCGCAGGTGCCCTGCTTGCCGTCGGCCGTTGCGGTAATGGTCGCCGTGCCGGGCTTGACGGCCTTCACGGTGCCATCGGTTACGGTCGCGACCTGGGTGTCGGAGCTGGTCCAGGTTACCTTGGGATTCGTTGCATTCGAAGGCAGGACCGCGGCCTTGAGTTCCTGGCTTTCGCCTTCGACGAGGGAAAGCGTCGCCGGCGTGACGGTTACGGATGTGACCTTGACCTCCGGCGGGGTCGGCGGCGGAGTGGGTTCGACGGGTTTTTCGCATCCGGAAAGGGTGGTCAGGATTGCCGCAGACAGCAGCAGGATGGCTTTGTGTGTGTTCATAGTTGTTATGGATTGTTGCTTTTGAGCAGTGCTGTGTACCGAAATATAGACACAATCCCCAAAGAAGCCTGCGACAGAATATATAATCGGACGGACAATGCTTTTACTTTTTTGTCAGCAGCCCTTTGGAATTATTTGTTAAATTTGTGAAACACGCACGGATAACACCAGAAACTACAATACCATGGCTTTTTCAAGAAGAGACTTCTGCAAGACCGGCCTGGCCGCAGGCCTGGCGCTCGGCGCCTCCATGATCGCCCCCATCCCCGCTGAGGCAAAGGGTGTCAAACCCAAGAAACGCAACCGTGCCAAGAGAGTGCTCATCATGTCTTTCGACGGCATCCGCGTGGATGCCCTCGCACAGGCCCGCACCCCCAACATCGACGCCCTCATCCGGGAAGGTAGCGCATCCTATGCCACCCGTGACGTGATGCCGTCCATCACCCTCCCGAACTATACGAGCCATCTCTGCGGAGCCGGCCCGGAGGTGCACGGAGTGGACGACAACGGCTGGAAGGTGGACAAATACAGGCTTGTCGCATTGGAGAGGGACGCCGACGGCTATTTCCCTTCGGTCTTCAAGGTCCTCAAGGACCAGGTCCCGGGCATCAGGACGGCGTACTACTGGAACTGGAAACCGCTCATCAACCCGTACAACCCCAAGGTCTTCGACGACACCCTCTATGCGGGCGACCCCGAATACGACGTCCTCTGCGACAGGGCGATGGCCTTCATCAAGGAGCACCGGGACGAGCCGCAGTTCATCTTCCTGTACAACGTGCATACCGACCACGTGGGCCACACCTTCGCGTGGATGTCGCCCGAGTACATCGAATCCATAGAGGAAGGCGACGTGCAGGTGGGCAGGATGATGGATTTCCTCAAGGCCGAGGGCCTTTATGAGGACACCCACATCTTCTTCATCACCGACCACGGCGGAATAGGCAAGGGCCACGGCGGCGTGAGTCCGGAGGAGATGATCGTGCCGTGGGTGATCAAGGGTCCCGGCATCAAGAAAGGCTTCACCATCGAGGAGGCGAACAACACCGTGAACACCGCCGCGACCGTCGTGCGCCTCTTCGGCGCCGAGCAGCCGCTCTGCTGGACCGGCGAAGTCCCCGAATCGATCTTCGTCTGAGAATAACGTCACCTACGGCTATGAAGAGACTTTTATCCATCCTGATCGCCGGATGCCTGCTGCATCCCTTCGTTTCACCCGTCCTCGCTGCCCAGGAAAGGACCTGCAAGCCCGTGGACAACGGCCAGGCCCTGGTCAATCCGGGGATGGGCTGGATGCTATTCTACTACTCCAACAAGCTGGAAACCTACGGCTCCAAATTGGCGCCGTCCGACATCGTGGAGGACTTCCCGGGGATGAGCACCGTCTTCCTGCGCCTGCCCTGGAGTTTCCTGGAGCCGGAGAAGGGCAAGTTCAAC
>CADAFW010000223.1 GCA_902787295.1 uncultured Bacteroidia bacterium | reverse complement strand
CCCCTGAGGTCGCGGACGTCGATCTTGGTGGAGTTGTCTCCGGACTTGTTCGTGTAGAACACGCAGTCGAAGTTGTAATGGAATTCGTACTTCTTGGTCTTTTTGTTCAGCGAGCAGTAATCTGAATACTTGATAGTCTTCACAAAGAAGAAAGTGTTCCTATCAGTATCGAAGACGGACTTTCCGGTTACAACGGGGAGATCGGCGCTGGTCGCAGAAAGGGAATTCTCCTTTGCTTCGATGCGAACCTGGAGAGGGAAGAGCGAAGCGCCGAGGTCTTCGGGCAGCCAGACCTTGATGACGACCTTCTTGCCTGCGCCAGTAAGGTCGGTGGGAGCCTCGGTGATGGCGGTGACGTCGGTGCCGTGGCTGAAATCCTGCCTGCCCATCAGATTGATATTGATATCGCGGTAGATGGTCTTGCCGCCTTCTGCCTTTCCGCTGATGCGGATGATGCTCTTCTTGACCTTGGAGGCATCGGTCTGTGCGAGGGTGACGCTGATGGTTCCATCGTTCACCTCGACGTCTTCGTCTTCTTCCACGGCTGCTTCATAACCGTCCACTTCGATCAATTCCACCTTGACCTCGCAGATGCCTTCCACGCTGGAAGTGTAGGCCTGTCCTGCGGGAACGCCGAGGTCGGGATTGCCGTCGATGAACGGAACGAAATAGAAGCGTGCGGCATCGTCGCCGTGCATCAGGGTCTCGGTGGTGCTGCCCTGCACGAAGGTATAGTCCATCTCGTCCACGTGGATGAGGGAGGTGCCGTCGGAAAGCTCGTTGAGCGTTGCGGTCTCCAGCGAAGCGGAGATGTTTCCGAAATATGCTCCCTCGTAGGCATCCCTGGCGGTCTCGGCTCCGGGACCTTCGATGCCCTGGATGTCAAGGCGATAGACGATGTCGCGCAAGAAAGGGATGTATGCTCCCTTGTCGTTCAGGACTTCAATCTTGTACCAATATGTGACAGGGTCGGTTTCTGACGGATTCACGGCGTGGCCGGGGTCGAACTCGATCTCGGCGAGGATTGCGGTCTGCTTCTGTGAAGAAGTAGGCAGTGGACGTTCGTAGAGGTACAGCGCACCGTTATTGACGGCATAGGTGCCTTCTTCCGCCTCGCCCAGCTCACCGGGGAAGGTTTCGTCGATTTTTGCACTTGACGGCATATATCCCTTGTAGTTGTCCTGCCCTGCCTCGGTGCCGGTAAGTTGCTTGTACAGGGTGAGGCCGGTCATATAGTCCCCGATGTTCAGATAGCCTTTGGGAAAGCGTGTGGCATCATTCTGGTTTCCGGTATAAGGAGCAACGTAACCTGCGTCAGGCACGTTGATAAGCGTCCAGTGCTTCAACTTGAAACCTTCATAATCCGGATTGGGGGTCGTGCCGTCGGGGAGGAATTCGCCCGGTGTGGATACCACGACCTTCGCGAAATTACGGACAAGTTTGACATGCTGGAGCTGCTCCACGCTGGAAGGAACGACGACCGTCTTGCCGCCGGAAACCTGCCCTTGGATGCCGTTCGGGAGGATGACCTGCTGCCAATAGGAGCATTCCTTTTCGGTATCCACCATCTTCTCCATCACGTTGTCGATGTAGTCGGTGAGCGTGGGGTCGGCAACTGCCGGCGGGTTCACGAACAGGTGTATGGTCCTTTTTTCATCTGTTAAGGGAAGGAGGGCCTTGTAGTCCACGCTGGTGATGTAGCCGTCTGTGTTCTTATTGAAAGTCTGCGGAGTCGCAGGAATCCAGTTCTGGACGAATCCCTCTCCGGGGCCGTAGAGGCACAGATACAGGTTGAATTCATCCTCAGTGGCGCCTTCGCCCATCTTTGCACGGGTGGGTACTGCCACGGGCTCGGGATAATCCGCGGTAAATGTCACTTCCACGAAACCGTCGGGAATCTGCTCGCCGGAGACGGCGGGCTCGATCTCCCGCTGGCAGGAAAGCAGACCGGCCATAAGCGCTATCGTTGCTATATATCTAATTGCTTTCATAATCTGTTACTGCTTTGTCGGTTTAGCGTTCGTGCATGTTCGGGTGGTA
>CADAFW010000222.1 GCA_902787295.1 uncultured Bacteroidia bacterium | reverse complement strand
GGGGCCGCCCTGAGCCTTCAGGCGCAGACGTTCAATGAATGGAAAGATCCGAACATAAATGAGGTGAACCGCCTTCCCATGCACTCCTCCTGGTTTGCATTCGAGTCGGCGGAAGCGGCCCAGGGGGCTCCGGAAGCCTCGGCCAATTATCTGTCCATCAATGGAATATGGAAGTTCAATTGGGTTGCCGACGCAGATGCCCGCCCGACTGCTTTCTGGACTGCGGACTACGACGATTCCGCGTGGGGGAGCATGCCGGTCCCGGGAATATGGGAACTTAACGGCTATGGCGACCCGCTCTACGTCAACACGCGCTATGCCTGGCACGGCCACTACAAGGACAACCCGCCGTACGCTCCGGTCAAGGACAATCACGTAGGCTCCTACCGCCGCGAGGTCACCGTTCCAGACTCCTGGAAAGGCCGCGAGGTAATACTCCATTTCGGATCCGTGACATCCAACGTCTATCTCTGGGTGAACGGCAAGTTCGTCGGATACAGCGAGGACAGCAAGCTGGAATGCGAATTCGACATCACCAAGCTGGTCAAGCCCGGGCAGGCCAACCTCATAGCCTTCCAGGTATTCCGCTGGTGCGACGGCACCTATGTCGAGTGCCAGGACTTCTGGCGCTTCAGCGGAGTCGCCCGCGACTGCTATCTCTATTCCCGCCCGAAGAAGCACATCGCCGACGTGCGCATCACCCCCGACCTCGACGCCGCCTATGCCGACGGCACGCTTTCGGTCGAGGTGGACGCTCCCGCCAACTTTACCGTCGAGCTTCTCAGCCCTGCGGGCAAATCCTTGGAAACCAAGGAGATAAGCGGCAAGGGCAAGCGCACTGCGGTCTTTGAAGTCGCGGATGCGCAGAAATGGACCGCGGAAACCCCGTATCTCTATACCGTGAAGGTCTGCAACCTGGAGAAGGGCGCCGTGACCGAGGTGATCCCCATCAAGGCCGGCATCCGCAAGGTCGAGATCAAGGACTCCCAGGTGCTCGTGAACGGGCAGCCCGTGCTCTTCAAGGGCGCCGACCGTCACGAACTCGATCCTGACGGCGGCTACGTGGTGTCCCGCGAGCGCATGCTCCAGGACATCAGGCTCTTCAAGGAATACAACCTGAACGCCGTACGCACCTGCCACTATCCCGACGATCCGTACTGGTACGAACTCTGCGACCGCTACGGCCTCTATATGGTGGCCGAGGCCAACATAGAATCGCACGGAATGGGCTATGGTCCCAAGACCCTCGCCAAGAACCCGCTCTATGCGAAAACCCACCTGGAGCGCAACCAGCGCAATGTCCAACGCAACTACAACCACCCTGCGATCATCTTCTGGTCCCTCGGCAACGAGGCCGGTGCCGGCCCCAATTTCGTGAACGCCTACAAATGGGTCAAGGCCGAAGATCCCGGCCGTCCGGTCCAGTATGAGCGCGCCATCTTCGAGAAGGAATTCGACTTCACCGACATCTACTGTCCCATGTACCTGGACTATGCCGGCGTGGAGAAATACTGCGAGGATCCCGCCCAGGTCCGCCCGCTCATCCAATGTGAATACGCCCACGCGATGGGCAATTCCCAGGGCGGCTTCATGGAATACATGGACCTTGTCCGCAAGTATCCCAAATATCAGGGCGGCTTCATCTGGGACTTCGTGGACCAGGGCATACGCGGAGTCGGCAAGAACGGAGAACCGGTCTATAAATACGGCGGCGACTTCAACGATTACGATCCCACCGACGCCAATTTCTGTGACAACGGCCTCGTGAATCCGGACCGCGTGCCCAATCCCCATATGACCGAGGTTGCGTATGGCTACCAGGACATCTGGAGCAGCTGGGCCGACGGAAAACTCGACATTTTCAACGAACGTTTCTTTACCGACCTTTCCGACGTCGAACTCCGCTGGGAGCTCATCCGTGACGGCGAGCCGCACCGCTGCGGCAGCGTGTCCTCGATCGACTGCGGCCCTCAGCAGCACGCGACGGTGGATCTCCCGCTCTGCACCAGGTGCGGAAAGGAATTCTTCCTCAATCTTACATACGTGCGCAAG
>CADAFW010000221.1 GCA_902787295.1 uncultured Bacteroidia bacterium | reverse complement strand
GCCGCAAGATCCACTTCCTGCCGGCATCCCGCTACTACACCGCCCTGAAGCTGGGCGGCCTTCTCGGGATCGACCCGCATAAGACCTTCAGCGCGGGCAAGGCAGGCTGCCCCCTGGCTTCCGAAGCCCTCGTAAAGGCGGCGGTCAGCATGCGCCTGAAGAAGGAGCAGGTGGAGATCGATGCCATAGACGACGCCTGCAATCTCGGCTACGAGATGCACGTCGCCGCACGCAAGGGCATCAAGCCCGGCGAGATAGAGCAGACCCTCGTGGGCAACATGGAAGCAGTCACCCTGGCGAAGGGCTGGGGCGTGAGTTTCGCGACCATCCTCACCCAGCACGGCGAGATATTCCATTGCCACAGCCACGAGAACGTGATAGAGCCCGGCAAGCTGATGGTCATCGACGCCGGCGCCGAGTCGAACATCCACTATGCGTCGGACTTCACCCGCACCTATCCCACAGGCGGGAAATTCACCCCGAAGCAGCGCGATGTCTATCAGACGGTCTATGAGTGCAACGAGCTGGCTTTCAGTATGATAAAGCCGGGAGTGCAGTATCGTGAATGCCATCTTGCCGCCGCCCGCCACATGCTCGACAACCTTTCCCAGCTCGGCCTCGTGAAGGGTGATCCCGACGAGATGGCGGAACTCGGCATAGCCGGACTCTTCATGCCCCACGGCCTCGGCCACAACATGGGCCTCGACGTGCACGACATGGAGGACTACGGCGAGAACCTCGTCGGCTATGACGACGACCAGACCCGTTCCACGCAGCTCGGCCTCGGCAGCCTCCGCATGGCGCGCCGCCTCAAGCCGGGCAACGTCATCACCGACGAACCGGGCATCTACTTCATCCCCGCCCTCATCGCGCAGTGGAAGGAGCAGGGCACACGTCTGCTACGACAAATTATCTGAATATCTTGACTTCGGCGGCATCCGGCTCGAGGATGACGTGCTCGTGACCGAAGACGGCGCCCGCCGCCTCGGCGCGAAGAGGCTCCCCATCGCTCCGGACGAGGTCGAAGCCGCAATGGCGGAGGATTAGACAATGGGACTTCTTCAAGGAAAAGTGGCACTCATCACGGGTGCATCCCGCGGCATAGGCAAGGCGGTCGCCCTGCGTTTCGCCGCGGAAGGCGCGGACATCGCGTTTACCGACATCAAGGTGGCCGGGACCGTCTCGGAACTCGAGGCCCTCGGAGTGAAGGTCAGGGCGTATGAAGCCGACGCGTCCGATTTCGCGGCCACGGAAGAGGTGGTCGCGAAGATCCACGCGGAGTTCGGCAGGATAGACATACTCGTGAACAACGCCGGCATCACCCGCGACGGCCTGATGCTCAGGATGAGCGAGGCCAGCTGGGACGCCGTGCTCACGGTGAATCTCAAGTCCGCGTTCAACTACATCCACGCGGTCTGCCCGATAATGTCGCAGCAGCGCGGCGGCAACATCATCTCCATGTCTTCGGTGGTCGGAATGGCCGGTAACGCCGGGCAGTGTAACTACAGCGCTTCCAAGGCGGGCCTTATCGGCCTCACCAAGAGCATAGCCAAGGAAATGGGTCCGAGGGGCGTCAGGGCCAACTGCATCGCTCCGGGATTCATCATCTCCGAGATGACCGACAAGCTCCCGGAGGAGACCCGCAAGGCTCTCGCGAAGAGCATCCCCCTGCGTCGCGGCGGCTCGGTGGACGAGGTGGCGGGCGTCGCCCTCTTCCTCGCCAGCGAACTTTCATCTTATGTAAGCGGTCAGGTGATCAGTGTGTGTGGCGCCATGAACTGTTGAGAACTCCATTGGCGGCGCTTGCGGACCTCGCGATGCCGAGGGAATGCATCGTGTGCGGTACCGCGCTGATGCCGGGGGAGCGCCATATCTGCCTGTGCTGCCGCGCCGACCTGCCCCGGACGGATTTCCGCCTGCTCTCCCGCAATCCCATGTCCGCGAAGTTCAATGCCCGCATCGCCGCCTCCGGGGATGAGGGCTATGTCCCTTATTCCTACGCCATAGCCCTTTACTATTACCAGGCCGGCTACAAGGAAATCTCGCAGGCGCTCAAGTACCGCGGGAACCTCGCGGCGGGTAGATACTTCGCTTCCCTTCTCGGCGACGAGATCCTGGCCGCGCCGCATTTCTCGGACGTAGACCTGGTGCTGCCGGTGCCCCTGCACTGGACCAGGAAATGGAAGCGGGGCTACAACCAGGCGGAGCTGATAGCCGCGGAAGTGGCGCGCAAGGCCGGCGTGCGCTGCCGGACCGACGTGCTCGTGCGCTGCCGCAGGACACGCAGCCAGACCCGCCTTTCGGGAGATGAGAAGGCGCGGAACGTCTCCGGAGCCTTCAGGGTGGCCAGGGTGCCGGAAGCGGGGCACATTCTCCTGGTGGACGACGTCCATACCACCGGTTCCACGCTGTTCGCCTGCTATGAGGCGCTGCGCGGGGTGATGGGCCCGGAAGTGCGCATTTCCGTGGCCACGCTGGCGTATGTAGGGGATTAGAAGTACTTCCTCTCCTGGCGCACGAGCGCAATGAAGATGAACAGCATCGCCGTGAAAGCCCACAGCGACGAGCCTCCGTACGACAGGAACGGCAGCGGGATGCCGATGACCGGCATCAGGCCTATGGTCATGCTGACGTTGATGAACAGGTGCATGAACAGGCAGCTCGCAAGGCAGTAGCCGTAGACCCGGGTGAAACTCTCCCGCGCCTCCTCCGCGTCCGAAATTATCCAGAAGATCAGCAGGCAGTACAGGACGATCACGGCGAGGCAGCCCACGAAGCCCCACTCCTCGCCCACGGTGCAGAAGATGAAGTCGGTGCTCTGCTCCGGAACGAAGCCGTAGGTGGTCTGGGTGCCGTTCAGGAAGCCCTTTCCGGTGAGCCCGCCGGAGCCTATGGCGATCATGCTCTGGCGCACGTTGTAGCCCACTCCGGAAGGGTCGTCCTTCATTCCGAGCAGCACCTCTATCCTGAGCCGCTGGTGCTCCTTGAGCACGTCGTTGAAGAGGAAATCGGAAGCGAACACCAGCGCTACACCGGCAATTGCGGCGAGTATGGTGTTGCGTATGCCGGAGCGCCTGGCCGACTTGCCGCCGTCCTTGTCCCGGATGAAGCGGATTATGAAGGCCAGCGCGAGCACGCCTATGACTATCAGCGATATCCACCACTCCGTCTTGAGGGTGACTATGAACAGGACTATGGCCATTCCGATCAGGAACAGCCACCAGCCGGA
>CADAFW010000220.1 GCA_902787295.1 uncultured Bacteroidia bacterium | reverse complement strand
ATGGAGGTCAAGGACGGCGGCACCGGGCTGATGATGTACGGCGTGGTGGCCGAAGGCAGTTCCACGGTCAGGGACTTCGTCCTTTATTCTCCCGAAGACTGCTCGCTCATCTGCCTTTTCGGCAGTCTCTCCCTGAATGCCGTTTCCAAGCTCGCTACGAGTGTCAGATGATGGACGGCCGGAAATTCATAGCGGACTACATGCCCCTGCGGGAGGCCCTTTACAGGATAGCTTACCATATCCTGGAGTCGGAGGCCGATGCGGAAGACGCGCTGCAGGACCTGTATGTGAAGCTGTGGAATTCCAGGGATGCCCTCGACGGGATAGGCAATCCGAAAGGCTATTGCATAGTCCTGCTGAAGAATATCTGCATAGACCGCCTCCGCAGGAAGGAAAACGGCCGCTCCGAATCGCTCCCTGAAACGCTTGCCTCCGGTGATGACAGTTCTGCCGGGATCGAAGGGAAGGAAACCCTCTCCAGGGTGCTCAGGGCAATGGACGGGCTGTCGGCAAGCCAGCGCGAGGTACTCAGGATGAAGGCCGTGGAAGGCCTCAGCTACGAAGAAATGGCTGAACGCACGGGAATGAACAACCTCACCCTCAGGGTGCTCCTGAGCCAGGCGAGGAAAAAGATCAGGAAAGAATTATGAAAAGATTGGAAGACATTGAACGGATGAGCCCGGAAGAGCTCGACAGGATTGCCGGCGCAAGCGGGGCGGAGATCCCCGCCGATCTCGGGGAAAGGCTCGGGAACGCCGTCCTGGCGGCCGCTGCGGCCGAAGATGGCAGGTCTGCCCGCCGTACACGTTTCGGCTATGCCGCCGGCGCCGTTACGGCCGTGGCGCTCGCAAGCCTCGCGATAGTCCTTTCGCTCCCGCATGCTCCGAAGGATACCTTCGACGACCCGCTCCTCGCCTATGCGGAACTGGAAAAGACATTTTCATACATATCATCCAAGGTGGACCGCGGCCTGGACATAGCCGCAGTGGCGGAACCCGCCATCGAGAAGACCACCGGCGCAATCAACAACACGATCAACAAAAAGTCAAAATGAAGAAGATAATCGCAATTGCAGCCGCAATGCTGCTCACCCTCACCGCCTTTGCGCAGAAAGACGGCCAGAAGATCTACAACAAATACTCCGACGCCAAGGGCGTGAGCGCCGTGTACATGTCGCCGTCGATGTTCCGCCTGATGGGCAGCCTTCCGGAGATGACGGTAGGCGAGGGGGAAGTCAATCTTACGCCGATAATCAGCTCGCTTTCAGGACTTTATATCATCGACAGCGAGAACCCTGACATCAATGCTGACATCAAGCGCGACGTGGAGCACTTCGTCAAGTCCGGGAAGTACGAGATGCTGATGGAGGTGAAGGAGGACGGCGAGGTCGTCCATATGTTCACCACCGGCACCGAAGAGATCGTGACCGGATTCGTGCTCCTGACCTATGAGGCGGAATCCTGCACCTTCATCTGCCTGGACGGCCAGATGCCGCGCGAGCAGCTCGAGATAATGATCTCCGACTCTCAGAAAAAGAAGGAAGTTTCCAATTGATGCATCAACTGATGCATTTGTGCGGCAGTTTTCTTATCTTTAGCGTATTAAACCGCTTCAAGATGAGAAAACTGTTTGCTTTTATCCTGCTGCTGGCTGCTGCGACGGCCTGCTCGGACAAGGCGGCCAAGGTGCTTGTCCTCTATTATTCCCAGACCGGTGCGACCAAGACCGTTGCCGAAGAAATCGGCCGCCAGCTGGGCGCGGATGTCGTTGCTTTCGACGTCACGACCCCTTACGACGGCGATTTCAATGCCACGATCGTGCGCTGCAAGGACGAGATGGCCACCGGAAATCTCCCGGTCCTGGCCCCTCTCAAGGTCGATTTCGACAAATATGACGTCATCTTCCTCGGCTATCCCATCTGGTTCGGCACCTATGCCCCGCCGGTGAGTGCCCTGCTCAACGAAAAGGATTTCACCGGAAAGACCATCGTCCCGTTCTGCACCTTCGGCAGCGGCGGCCTCGAATCCAGCACGTCCGCCCTTGCGACGGCCATTCCCGATGC
>CADAFW010000219.1 GCA_902787295.1 uncultured Bacteroidia bacterium | reverse complement strand
CGCGCCCTACAGGGACGGCGACGTGTGGTTTACCGGAAAAGGGGATTACGTTTATGCATTCTATGCTCCCGCAGCGGATGATGCCGGACTTCCCGCCGAGATCTTCATCAAGGGCGTTACTCCGGTTCCGGGCCGCGCGGTAAGCCTGCTCGGCGCAAAAGGCAGCCTGAAGTGGAAGGCCGCCGACGGGGGCATCACCGTGAAGATCCCGAGATCGCTCCGCGCCAAACTGCCCTGCGACCACGTCTGGTGCGTGAAAGTCAAGGTGAAATAGGCGGCTGCTTCCCGATTTCCTTGCAATTCATTATATTTACATAGACCAATAAACACACTCCCACATATGCGAATAATCACATCCCTGCTGATATGCGCCCTGCTTGCCGTCCCGGCCCTGGCGCAGACCGTCGACCTCAACGGCTCCGACTGGTCGCTGAGCTTCTGGGTGCAGCCCGAAGAGGCAGTGACCGCTCCGGCCGGCATCCCTGCCGGAGCGCAATGCATCCCCGCGACCGTCCCCGGCAACGTGGACATCGACCTGATGGCCGCCGGACTGGAAGCCGACCCCAGGATTGGCAACAACAACTACCTCACACGCAAGTGGGAGTGCTACCAGTGGTGCTACACGAAGGATTTCAACGTCCCCGCCCTTGAGCCCGGCCGCCATTACGAGCTATTCTTCGGCGGAATAGACACCATTGCCGACATCTGGCTCAACGGCGAGCACGTGGGCCGCGCCGAGAACATGATGATAGAGCACGTCTACGATGTCACCAAGCTCCTCCGTGCCGGCTCCAACAAGCTGCAGGTCATCATCCAGTCGTCCGTGATCTACGGCCGCAAGCCCTTCTTCGGCGCCATCAGCTTCGGCCATTCAGCATCGCCGGAGAGCGTGAACATACGCAAGGCGCCGCATACCTTCGGATGGGACATCCTTCCGCGCGTGGTGAGCGCCGGCCTCTGGCGCAAGGTCGAACTCCGCAAGGTGGAGCCGGTCCGCATACGCGACGTCTACTGGCTCACCGCCACCATAGATACGGCCGCGCATTCCGCATATATGTATGCCGACCTGCAGGTGGAGATGCCGGTGGAACGTTACGACAAGTCCCACGCGGTATTCACCCTTTCCCGAAACGGCAAGGTGGTGTACAAGGCCAGCCAGCCTATGGTCTATCACGCTCTGCGCCAGAAGTTTACAGTGAATGACGTGGAGTACTGGTGGCCGCGCGGCTACGGCGAGCCCGCCCTCTATGACGGCAAGGTGGAGATCGTCGCCGAAGACGGCACCGTGCTTGCCACGGATGTCCGCAAGGTGGGCATCCGCACCGTGAAGCTGGACTTCAACGAGATCAACCTGCCCGAGGCCCCCGGCCGTTTCTGCTTCATAATCAACGGCGAACCCATATTCATCCACGGTACCAACTGGGTTCCGCTCGACGCCCTCCACAGCCGCGACCCGCTCTGGGTGGACAAGACGGTGGAGCTCTGCGCGGACATGAACTGCAACATGATACGCTGCTGGGGCGGCAACGTCTATGAGGACCACCGCTTCTTCGAGCTTTGCGACGAGTACGGCATCATGGTCTGGCAGGACTTCACCTTCGCCTGCAACGCATATCCCCAGGACGAGGACTTCGGCCGCCGCATCTGGGACGAGGCCAAGGCGGTGGTCATCAAGCTCCGCCAGCATCCGAGCATCGCGCTCTGGAGCGGCAACAACGAGATAGACTACTCGCTGCGCCGCGCCATCTCCTGCTTCGACCCGGATCCCAACAAGGACAACGTGAGCCGCAACATAATCGCCAAGGTGATATGGGAATTCGATCCCTCCAGGCCGTTCATTCCTAGTTCGCCTTACTATACCGAGGAGGTCTGGAAGCGCGGATTCATTGACTACGAGCATCTCCCCGAGAACCATCTCTGGGGCCCGCGCGGCTACTACAAGACCCCGTTCTATACGGAGGCGGGCTGCGTGTTCGTGAGCGAGATCGGCTATCACGGAGCGCCTGACATCAGCTCCCTCAGGCAGATGATGACGCCCGGCTGCGTCTATCCCTGGCTCACGGAGGAACA
>CADAFW010000218.1 GCA_902787295.1 uncultured Bacteroidia bacterium | reverse complement strand
CACCACTGCCCTGCGCCTGTCGATGAGCTGGTCATTCTGCCGCTGGATACCCCTCCACGGAGCCTTCACAAAGGAAGCCGCAGAGCAACTTGCCCCCGGAACCGCCGGTGGCAGCTCATTCTACGCAACCCGCTGCTCCTGGCTGCCGGTCTATAATATGGAGGAGCGCTGGACTCACGATGAAAAACTGGATTACGACCGCGTCCGCGCCACCTTCGGGGAATGGAAGAAATACCGGCACCTGCTGGTCAAGGACTTCCACCCGCTCACCCCCTGGCACGGCCCTACGGACGATTCCGGATGGACCGTATTCGTATGGCACGACAGGGAGAGCGGCGAAGCGGTGCTCCAGGCATTCCGCCAGGAGACCTGCCCCGAGCCGGAGTTCAACGCAATTCTCAGATTCCTGGACGGCGGGCGGAAATACACCCTCACCAACGAAGACGACGGCGACAGCTTCGAACTGACCGGGGAAGAACTGGCGTCTGCAGGATTCACGATCGTCCTGCCCGAGCCGAAGTCCTCGGCCATATGGCACATAGTCCCCGCGTCAATGTAAAAAAATTCCCGGATGAATCTGATCACCCGGGAAGGCTTGATGATTGTAGACGGTCAGCAAGGCAATCAGCCCTGGAGCCGCTATGCGAAAACTGATTCTATTCCCCACCGGACTCGACCCCGGTCACTTTCACTTGGATCAACGTGAAACGGGTATTGGCCGTATGATTATTGGTGATGGTCAAATCAAATGAGGACAAACTCTTTGATGAATCAAACGTAACCGGGAAGGAGAGCGTATAGTAGGTGGCAGAGCCAACCGCTGTAGTCGTCTGCGTTTCCGCACCTATCGTCACTCCCTCGGTAGTAGAACTAGGGATATATGTATTGGTCTGGCTGCGATTGATTACAAATGAGAGGATAGCAGATTTGACTCCGTTGCATGGGATACTCGTGACCTTTATCCATCCTTTTGGCGTAATGAGAAGAGTCTCGTCCCTGCCGGAAGCCGCCTTGCAGTTGGCATTTGCATCGGTTTTGGTATAAGCACCTGACGCAGAATAGATTATCGACCCGCCGCCGAAGACTTGGGTCCCACCCAGCTCATACAAATTCAGAGCGCCGTTCGTTGCTCCATCCTTTGCGCCTGCCCAGTTCTCAAAGTAAAGGATATCCCCAACGACAGGGTTGCTGTTGACAGCCTTGGCCTGGGTAAGGGTAAGCTTGCATTCCGGAGTAGCGGCAGGGGCTGTGGTGGATACGGTCACCACATAATCCTTATTGGCCGAAGCGGTGTTCGCCGGGACGGACAGCGTAAGGATGTCATTGCCGGTGCCGGAAGTCTTGTCCAGGCTAGCGCCGCCGCTGACGGATGCAGTCCAGTCGACGTTGCCGAACACATAGACGGAAACGGTCTGCGCGGAAGCCGATACGCTGCTTCCGCCGGGAAGGGTGGCATTGAGGCGTGGAGTCGTATCGACGTCCTTATCCTTCCTGTAGATCCTTACGAAGCTGGTGCCGGAAGACGCCACATATGCCGAGAACAGGGTTCCGCCATTGCACCTGATGTAACGTCCGTCCTTCTTCTCCTGGATGTATGCCACATAGCCTGTTCCGTGGCTCTCGTCGGTGCTGTTGACAATCTCGATATCCCAGCTTGCGGAAGCATCCACGGCATCCTGCGACCTGAGGTAGTTGCCGCCGGATGCGAAGTACAGATACTGCGAGCCGGTGGAAAGGGCATATTCACCGGGGACGAAACCGTCCTTGAGGGTGATGCGCTGTACGGCGTCCGAAGGGGCGACAACGCTGCTGCCGTCTATCACGACTGCAGCCACGCCGCGGTTGTTGGCATTCTGGGCGGTGGAGAGAGCGACGTCGTGCATCGAGCCGACAATGAGTATCTCATCGTTGACGTGGAGCGCGGAAGCATCGGTCACAAGGGTGTAGGTCTCGAACGCCTCCCTTGCCACACCGGTCATGTCGACCGTCAGCTTGGCGGCCTTTCCGCAGGTGAGAACCTTGCCGGCGCCTAAGGTGACATCCTTGGAATAGGTTCCCTGGTCGGTCACGACCTTGAAGGACACGGTCTCA
>CADAFW010000217.1 GCA_902787295.1 uncultured Bacteroidia bacterium | reverse complement strand
CTGCTGCACGCCGTCCACCTCGTTGCCGAAGATGAGGGCGTAGCGCTCGCCGGGGACGGGACGGAATTCTCCGAGCTTCACCGAGTTCTCGGTCTGCTCCACCGCTACGATGCGGTAGCCTTCCGAGCGGAGTCGCGCCACGGCTTCCAGGGTGTCGTCCACGTGTTCCCACGGGACCGAGTCTTCGGCGCCGAGGGCGGATTTGTGGATCTCTGCCGACGGGGGCACGGCGCAGATGCCGCAGAGCACTATCCTGTCCACCTTGAAGGCGTCGGAAGTGCGGAATGCACTGCCGACATTGTGGGCGCTGCGGATGTTGTCCAGCACCAGCACGATGCCGGATTCCGGAAGTTCGCGATACTGCCCGGGGCTGATCCTCCCGAGTTCGGAATTGAGAAGTTTCCTGTCCATCGGATTCAAAGTTAGAAATACTTTCGGTTTTTTCTATCTTTGTACATTCATTAATCCGCTGAAAGAGATGCCAACAATCAAGGGACATATTTCACAGATCATCGGGCCGGTAGTGGACGTCCATTTCGATTTCACAGACGAAGGGACTGCATCAAAGCTGCTTCCGGGCATTCACGATTCCCTGTCGGTCAAAAGGAGCGACGGCCGCAAGGTCATCATCGAAGTGCAGCAGCACATAGGTGAGGACACGGTGCGCTGCGTCGCGATGGATTCCACGGACGGACTCAGGCGCGGGCTCGAGGCCACGGCCACCGGCGGCCCCATCACGATGCCGGTGGGCGCGCAGATAAGGGGCCGCGTGATGAACGTCACGGGTGACGGGATAGACGGCCTGGGCGAGCTTTCCCGCGAGGGAGCGCTTCCCATCCACCGCGAACCGCCGAAATTCGAGGACCTCACCACGTCCCAGGAGGTGCTCTACACCGGCATCAAGGTCATCGACCTGCTCGAGCCCTACCTGAAGGGCGGAAAGATCGGCCTCTTCGGAGGCGCGGGCGTGGGCAAGACCGTGCTCATCAAGGAGCTCATCAACAACATCGCGAAGAAGCATAACGGCTTCTCGGTCTTCGCCGGCGTGGGCGAGCGTACCCGCGAGGGCAACGACCTGCTGCGCGAGATGATAGAATCCGACGTCATACGCTATGGCGACGCCTTCAAGAAAGGCATGGAGGAAGGCCATTGGGACCTTTCCGCAGTGGATTCCGCCGAGGTGGAGAAGTCGCAGGTGGCGATGGTGTTCGGCCAGATGAACGAGCCGCCGGGAGCGCGTAGTTCCGTGGCGCTGAGCGGCCTTACTCTGGCCGAGTCCTTCCGCGACAGCGGCGACCCGTCCTCCCCGCACGACATCCTCTTCTTCATAGATAACATCTTCCGTTTCACGCAGGCGGGCTCCGAAGTGTCCGCCCTCCTCGGCCGTATGCCTTCCGCAGTGGGCTACCAGCCTACGCTGGCCACCGAGATGGGCCAGATGCAGGAGCGCATCACCAGTACGAAGAACGGTTCCATCACCTCCGTGCAGGCCGTCTATGTGCCTGCGGACGACCTTACCGACCCGGCTCCGGCCACGACCTTCTCCCACCTGGACGCCACCACGGTGCTGAGCCGCAAGATCGCGACCCTCGGCATCTATCCGGCAGTGGACCCGCTCGCGTCCACCTCCCGCATCCTGGATCCGAACATCGTGGGCCAGGAGCATTATGACACCGCCCAGCGCGTGAAGCAGATACTGCAGAAATACCAGGAACTCCAGGACATCATCGCCATCCTCGGCATGGACGAGCTTTCCGACGAGGACAAGCTCACCGTGAACCGCGCCCGCCGCATCCAGCGTTTCCTCGGGCAGCCGTTCTCCGTGGCCGAGCAGTTCACCGGCGTACCCGGCGCGATGGTGGACATAGAGGACACCATAAAGGGCTTCCGGATGATCATGGACGGCGAGTGCGACGACCTGCCCGAGCAGGCGTTCGTGAACGTCGGTACCATAGACGATGCCATAGAGAAAGGTAAGAAGATACTTGCACAGGCAGACTGATGAAAAACGACGCTCTCACCGTGAGGATACTCACTCCGGAAGGCACTCTCTTCGAGGGGGCCGCGGAGGCCGTGTTCCTTCCGGGGATGAAGGGCGCGTTCGA
>CADAFW010000216.1 GCA_902787295.1 uncultured Bacteroidia bacterium | reverse complement strand
CAGCCTGCGGACGCGCTTGCGGCTTACCCGATCGCCGCCATTGCGCAATTCCTCCCGGATTTTCCGCGCGCCATAGATGCGGTTGCTCTCGTAGAAGATGTTCTTGATCTTCGTCGTGAGCTGACGATCCTCCGTTTTCCTTAAGCTGTCCCTGCCGGACAGGTACTCGTAGTATCCCTGCCGCCGCACCTTCATCAGCTTGCACGCCCGCTTGACGCTGAGCTTAAACTATACCCCAGAAAATGGACACATGCTTTGGCAAGGCCGTCCCATCCGTCCCCGCAAAATGGACACAATATCCAGATGCGGGAGGAGAGGAGAAAGCCAAACCCCAAGCGGTGGACATTCCTGGTACGGCAGGCAAGTTTCGGCGAAACCCCGAACGCTGGACACACTCTTTCAACGCCGGATTTTCGCGGAACCCTTCGCCGTGGACATTTCCATGTCGGTTCGTTTCTGGTATAATGGTGCTCAACCTGTCAGGACCGAAAGGAAGATCACTATGTCCAGGAAAGAACTCAACACAGAAGAACTCGCCGAACTGCGTGACAGCCCCTATGTCGCCAGTATCATCGCCGGGAGGATCAACTTCACGCCGGAATTCAAACGTGAAGCCTATCGGCTGCTGATGGAAGGCAGAACCATGCGCTCCATCTTTGAGGAGCACGGCATCGACTCCGGGATTCTCGGCGACAAGAGAATCTGGAGCTTCACCCACAAGCTCAGGACCAACGCCGACCGCGACGAAGGCTTTGCAGACCTTCGCAGGGACAACAGCCGCAAACCGTCCGGTGAGACCCGGGAACAAGCTCTTGCGGCGCGGGTCGAGCAGTTGGAACACGAACTGGCCTACACCCGACAGGAGGTGGAATTTCTAAAAAAAATTCACACGGCAGATTTGGAGGCGCGGAAGTCATGGGAATCCAGGCTGCGCCAGAAGTGAAATTCGCCATCATCCGCGAGACCACGATGTGCGACGGCAACCTCCTGAAGATCAGCACACTGTGCCGGATCGCGGGCGTTTCCAGGTCGGGTTATTACAACTGGTGCGCCTCCTCGGACGTCCGCCAGGCCCGCGAGGACGCGGATCGCAGCGACTTCGACCTGATCCTCGAAGCCTACCGCTTTCGCGGCTACGACAAGGGTGCCAGAGGCATCCACATGCGCCTGCTGCATGAGCCGGGCATTATCATGAACGTCAAGAAGATCCGCCGCCTGATGCGCAAGTTCGGCCTCCGCTGCCAGATCCGTAAAGCCAACCCCTACCGCCGCATGGCCAGGGCTTTGGCTACCAGCAACGTCGCGCCCAATGTGGTCAATCGTGTTTTCCGGCAGGCTCCCCGGAAGGTGCTGCTGACCGATATCACCTACCTTTTCTTCGGGAACGGCAAGTGCTATCTCTCCACCATACTGGACGCCTTCACGCATGAAGTCCTGGCTTACCAGGTCAGCCTGAGCCTCAAGGTGGACTTCGTTCTCGACACCGTGGACCAGCTCATCCGGGAGCATGGCGCTTCACTGGACGATGAGACCATCGTCCACTCCGACCAGGGCTGCCACTACACCAGCTGCGCCTTCATCCAGAAGCTCAGAGACGCCACCTTCGTCCAGTCCATGTCCCGACGCGGCAACTGCTGGGACAACGCCCCGCAGGAGAGCTTTTTTGGCCACATGAAGGACGAGATCGCCGACCTCATCGCCGAATGCGACACCTTCGAGGCCGTCCTCGCCCGCGTCGACGACTGGATGGACTATTACAACAACGACCGCGGACAGTGGAACCTTTTGAAGCTGGCCCCCAGGGAATACTACCAGTTTCTCCTGACCGGCGTCTATCCCCTGCCCGTCTACCCCAAGGCGTAATCCTGAAGGCCCCCCGGGGGCTCTGCCCCCGGACCCCCGAGGTTTATCGCTTTACGCACGAAAGGGCAGCGCGCTTCGCGCAACGGGAAAAAGAGCGACACGAATGTGCCGCCGTTGCCCTATCCTCCGCCCGCGCAGGGAGAGTATATCACATTTCGTCCTCTGCTCTCCCTTGCCAAATCAAAATTGTCCTTGACATGGGGAGCACTTTATACTTCTTACTTGGCTGCCAGCCACTAACCACTCCCCTACTCCGCCAGCATCTTCACGCCGTCACCCAGCAGATCGCGTAGCTCGCGGAAGCTGGCCTTCATGCGCGCGTAGCGACCGGAATCCATGCCCTCGGGGCGCTGGTCGTAATACTTGAGCGAGGGCACGGCCTGTATCATATTGCCCCTGCGCCAGCAGAACACCGGCACGGCGCCCACGTCCACGACCTCAAACCCGCCGTCCTGCTTCTCGCGGAGGGTGAAATCCAGTATGATGCCCGAATCGGTGTACTGCATCACCATATTGCTGATGAAGTTGCCCAGGCTGTAGGCCACGAGCCCGGTGCGCGTGCCGCCGTCCGGGGTCTCGGCGGTGACGTATTCCACGGGCTGCACCATGTGGGGATGGCTGCCGAGCACAACGTCCACGCCGGCGGCGACCAGCTTCTTCGCCAGCGCGACGGTGTTGGCCTCCGGGCGGCGCTTGTACTCCTGGCCCCAGTGCGGCATGGCGATGACCACCTCCGCCCCGGCGTCGCGCGCGCGCTTAACGTCCGCCTCGAAGCGCTTGCTGTCGAGATAACCGATGCCGTATTCCTTCGGGCCCGTCTTGCAGAA
>CADAFW010000215.1 GCA_902787295.1 uncultured Bacteroidia bacterium | reverse complement strand
GGTCGGAGAACTGGTGCCAGTGGACCCCGATGATGTTCGGGTGGCGCAGGGCGGATTCGACGTAGCGCACATAGGCTTCCGCGCGCTTTTCCTGGGTCTCCGTGTCTATCAGGCTGCCGTGGAACATGCCGCGGTCCGTCGCGCCGAAGTGGAATTCCCCTATCATCACGGGCTTGTCCACCCCCTCCGGCAGGACGACGGCATCGGTGGTGAAGGCGTAGCGGTTGAAGCTGATGACGTCGCAGTACTGCGCCCCTATCTCCACCAGGTCCGGCGTGTATCCGGAGAAGCGGCATCCCATATACAGGACCCCGGGGGCGAGGGTGTCGAAGGATGAGCGGATAACGGCGTAGTACTCGTGTATGAAGGAGCGGTTGAATGCCAGCAGGTCCTCCCGGTTCCCGGAGGTGGTGCCGACCGCATCCCTGTTGTCCAGCAGAGCCTTCCACGAAGCGAAGCTGCTGCCCCAGGCCCGGTTCAGGGCGGAGACGGTGCCGTACTTGCGCTTCAGCCCGGCGACGAAGCGCTGCTTCGCCATCTGCGACGGAGGGCACGCCAGCACGACCTCCGCCATATGCGTTTCATTCCCCCAGGCGATCTCGTTGTCCACGAAGAAACCGAGGCACCACGGGTCTTCCAGTTCTTCCCGGCGGTCCGTCAGCTGCTTCTCCAGCGAGGCCCGGAAACTGGGGTCGAACGGGTCCATCACCGGCCACCATCCGCTGGTGCCGGCAACCGGCTCCGAAACTATCTCGAAGCGGTCCGTGTAGGGCGTGCGGTCCATCAGGCAGATCTCCTTGTCGGAGGAGTTGGCGATGGTGTTCAGCCCCCAGGAGCGCAGGCGGCGGTGGCAGAGGTCGCCGAAGACGGAAAGGTAGTCCGCGCCGTATTTGCGGTACAGGTTGGCCGAGGAGAAGTCGTATGTGGAATCTATGCCGCGCGCCGTGTAGTACGGCTTCAGCAGCGCATCGAAGGTCGTGTAGAAGCGGGCGAATTCGGTGCCGGCGGCGGGAAGGTCCTCGAAATAGCGGCAGCGGTTGGCAAGGTCCGCGCCCTCCAGCGGGGTCACGGCGCAGGAGTGGGATACCCGCACGACGCCGTTCGACCAGAATAGCCAGCCGTCCGGATCCACCATCCACCATTTTCCGTCTATCTTCTCCACGCGGAAATGGCCGGTGGCCTCCAGCCTCGGTCCCGCCGTCCACCCGCCGTACCTGGAGCGGTCCTCCGGTCCCGGATGGGCGTCAAGGTCCTTCCGCTCGGCCAGCCTGGCCTTCTGCAGGTCCCGGTCGGAGTGGATCTTGCCCGGCCATTCGGCGTATTTGAACTGGCCGTATCTGTCGATGAAAGGGTAGAAGCCGTCCGCCGGCAGTTCCATAGCCCCGGGCAGCGCCTTCCCGCCCGGGATCAGCTCCACGTCGGAAACGGTCCAGCCGGTGACGGGGGTGCCGCGGGAGATATTGTTGACGAAGCAGAGGCTCCCGATGCGCGAATAATCGATTTCGGTGCTGTAGAGCCCCGTCAGGCGGCCGTAGGGATGGTTCCGCATCAGGCGGAAATCCTGCAGGACCTCGGGATGCGGCGCCGGCGCGGGAAGCTCCATCGTGATGGTCCTCACGCTCCGCGGATCCACAAGGTATTTGCGCGTCAGGCACCCGCGCACAGGGCTCACACCCAGCGCGTACGAGGCGCTCACCTCCGGCTCCTGCAGCCTCACCCAAAGGAACAACGGCAGGTCGGAATCGTTGCTCACCGTCCACCTCAACGCCTTGTACGGCGTCCAGTCGGAGGTGGAAGGGGCAATCTGATACCCGTTGCGCCCCTCCATGCGCGAAACCTCCCCGAGAGGGACTCCCGGTTTTTCCCCGACGCACGCAACGATCGCGAGCAGCGAAAGGAGGGTGAGGGTCTTCAGCCTGTTCATAGATAGTGTGATGAGTTGTGGTCTGAAGACAAAGATAATGTTTTTATCCTACGGGAGGCTCCCACCGGGACGGCTACAATGAGTTTAATACAGTTGCAGAGAATCCCCGAGAATCCCCGGCCCCGCGGCCTGAACAGGCATAATATGCGTCGAATGGATTTCGCTGTGTATCAATCGATTACGAATATTGACCCCCGGCAAATTCGCCCTGGTCGAATGATGTAAAGTGCTGATATTCAGGCTAGTCCATTCGACGCCCCCCCCCGGCCGCCGAAGCAGGCACGCCCCGCGCCTCCGGAGCAGACGCCCCCCCATTGACCAAATCCCCGGCAACACACAAGGGGATAATCCCGAAGTTTATTAATTTTGCTTTATAAACCGTGTTACTCTTATGGACAGAAGATCTTTCCTGAGCTTGTCTGCAAGCGGACTCGTCGGATTGGGGCTCGCGGGCCCTTCAGAATTGCTCAATGCCGGGGAGGCGGACGGAATCTCCAGGCTGGCGCCCGGGAAGGGCAGGCGCTATTCGGTGGTCGTGATCGGGGATACCCACTACGACCTGGCGCCGGAGAGCATCTACCATTCCCTCTATGACGAGCCGGTGGAATGGCTCAACAGGGTGCAGCGGGAGGAGTTCGCCCGGAACGGCGAGATGTGGAAGGAGCGTTGCCCGAGCCTGGTCAGACGCGCCGCCGGCCTTGCGGACGCATCCACGCGCTTCGCCCTTCAGCTCGGGGACCTGGTCCAGGGGGACTGCGGAAACGGCGAGGTGCACCGCAAGATGCTGTCCGATGCGATGGACACGGTCAAGGCGGGGCTGGGTGGCCTGCCGCTCGTCACGGTGGTGGGCAACCACGATATCCGTGGCAAGGATGCAGAAGCCGTCTATAACGAATATATGCCGCTGAGGATGTCCGCGGAGCTGGGGGTCCCCGTCGAGAAGACGACGTTCAGCTTCACCGTGGGCGACGATGCCTGGATAGTAGCCGATTTCAACCGTCCGGACGATGCCGAAATGGACCGCCTCCTTGCCCGGACCGAGGGCGCGAGGAACACGTTCATCGTCGTGCACGGGCCAGCCTTTCCCATCGACAGCCCCGCTGCCCGCTGGTTCTATCAGGGCAGCCTGAAGCAGACGGAGGCACGGCACCATTTCCGCAGGGAATTCGCGCGCAGGAATGCAATCGTCCT
>CADAFW010000214.1 GCA_902787295.1 uncultured Bacteroidia bacterium | reverse complement strand
CTGGAGACGCTCTCTCTTGGCGAGTTTCTCGAACGTACCATCTTCCTTCATCTTGTCGATGGTGTTCATTTTCTTGACGGCCTTGCGGATGGTCGGGAAGTTGGTGAGCATTCCACCCGGCCAGCGCTCGGTCACGGACGGCATGTTGACGGCGGCAGCCTTCTCGGCGACGACGTCCTTAGCCTGTTTCTTGGTGGCAACGAAGAGGACTTTACGGCCGCTGCGGGCCATCTCCTTGAGCACTTCCGCTGCCTCGTCGATCTTCACGACGGACTTGTGCAGGTCGATGATGTGGATTCCGTTCTTCTGGTCGAAGATATACGGAGCCATTTTAGGGTTCCACTTGCGGGCGAGGTGTCCGAAGTGTGCGCCTGCATCAAGCAGTTCCTGGAAATTAGTTCTGGACATAATGTCTTTAAAGTCTTGTTTTGTTTTTCTCTTTCTTCAATCCGGAGTAGCGCCTTCAGGCGGTCTCCGCAATTTTTCCGCAGTCTCGGCAATCCTTTTTGCAGCTCGGGAAGATTCGCATCCTCACCGGGATCGCAGGATTTGAGTGACCGGACTGTGCAAAAAGTAAATCAGTCCGATTCGCAAACTAACGCTTGCTGAACTGGAAGCGACGACGTGCGCCAGGCTGACCGGGCTTCTTACGCTCGACCTCACGGGCATCGCGGGTGAGGAAACCGGCGGCCTTCAGGGAAGCGCGGTAGGCTTCCTTGTCGACCTCGCAGAGGGCGCGGGAGATACCCAGACGGACGGCCTCGGCCTGTCCTTTGGTACCACCGCCCACGAGCGTGACCTTGACGTCAAACTGACCCGTTGTGCCGGTGACCTCGAACGGCTGGTTCACGATGTACAGGAGGGCGTCCTCCTTGAAGTACTCGTTCACCGGGCGGCCGTTGACGACGATGTTGCCAGTGCCGGCGACAACATAAACACGAGCGACTGCTGATTTACGTCTTCCAAGGGCGTGTTTCTGTTCCATGTGCTCTGTTTAGATTTCGTTTAAGGTAATGGTTTTGGGATTCTGCGCCTGGTGCGGGTGCTCAGCGCCTGCATACACATACAGGTTGTTGATGAGCTTGTCACCAAGACGAGTCTTCGGAAGCATTCCGCGGACGGAACGGCGGATGAGTTCGGCCGGCCGGGATGCAAGGATCTCCTTCGGGGTGGTGAAGCGCTGTCCGCCCGGATAGCCGGTGTAACGGACATAGACGCGGTCGGTCATCTTCTTGCCGGTCAGACGGATCTTGTCGGCGTTGATGACGATCACGTTGTCGCCACAGTCCACATGCGGGGTGAAGCCGGGCTTGTTCTTGCCGCGGAGCACGAGGGCGACGCGGGAAGCCAGGCGACCCAGGATGAGGTCGGTTGCATCAATGACGAGCCACTCCTTGTTCACAGTCGCCTTGTTCAGGGAAACTGTTTTGTAGCTAAGTGTGTCCACTGTCTTGATAGTTAATGGTTTAACAATAAAAAAATGCGATCCCCACACTTTTTGGGGACCGCAAAGGTAGTAATTATTCGGGATATATCCAAATAATATCAGAAGGGAAGGGTGCCGTCGACCCACTCCACGTCGGTCTCGGGATAGTTCATCTGGGAGACGAACTTCTTGCCGGTCAGGGTCCGGCCGTTGCCGGAGTGGTCGGCGATGGTGTTGCCGCTGCCCTCGTTGAAGTACCAGGAGGCGATCAGGTCGGCGCCGGAGGCGTCCTTCTTGTACATGTTGCCCGTGATGTCGGCGGCGCTGCGGGCGCTCTTCCACACGCGGGTGTAGGCGATGTTGCCCTGCACGTAGCGGCTGCCGTCGCAGGCGTTGCCGATGATGAAGGAGAACGGGAGCTGCCACTTGGCGCCCACGCCGTTCATGTCCACGCCGTGGTCCTTGAGGTTGGCCGTGGCCTTCTGCTCGCCGTTGACATACAGGTACGCCTTGCCTTCGCTGCGGGAATACACGGCGGCCAGGTGGACCCATTCGCCGGTCTTCCAGGCGGTCGCGAGCTTGATCTCGTTGTACTCGCCGTTGGACTTCTTGTCCCCGCCGCAGATGAGCTGGAACTGGCTGTCCTCGGTGCGGAGGAGGAACACGCCCTCCACGCCCATGATGGACTCGTTCTTGCCGGGGTTGCCCGCGGTGTTGACCCAGGTCTCCAT
>CADAFW010000213.1 GCA_902787295.1 uncultured Bacteroidia bacterium | reverse complement strand
CATGGAGTGCTTCGACAACTCCAACATCCAGGGTACCAATCCGGTGGCGTCGTGCGTGGTGTTCCGCAACGCCGAGCCGAGCAAGAAGGACTACCGCCGTTTCAAGATCAAGACCGTAGTGGGCGCCAACGACTATGCGTCCATGAAGGAGGTGGTCAACCGCCGCTATTCCCGCATGCTTGCGGAGGCGCCGGACGACCTGCCGCAGCTCGTCGTGATAGACGGCGGCAAGGGTCAGCTGGAATTCGCCTGGCAGGCCCTGTGCGAACTCGGCATCCAGGACCGGCTGACCGTGGTGGGGCTTGCGAAAAGGCTGGAGGAAGTCATCCGGGTGGGCGACCCCTACCCTTTGTTCATAGACCGCAACTCACAGGCGCTCAAGGTGTTGCAGCGCATCAGGGACGAAGCGCACCGCTTCGGCATCACCTTCCACCGCAATCTCCGCAGCAAGGCGGCGGTGCAGTCTGCGCTGCGCTCCATCAAGGGCGTGGGCGAGCAGACCGAGCAGCGGTTGCTGATGCACTACGGAAGCGTAGCCCGCATAGCCGCGGCCCTGGAAGAGGACCTCGCTGCGCAGGTGGGGGCAAGTCTTGCCCGCAGGATAAAGAAAGCGCTAAGCGAACCCGGCGAAACTGCCGATGATGTCGCTGAGTAAAGCGTTGAAATCCACCTTGTTCGACCTCGGCGAATAGCCGCATACCACTACCACCAGCCCCTTGGACGGGATGATGTAGATCTGCTGTCCGTCGTGTCCGTTGCAGGAATACATGTCCTCCGGGACGTCCGGACAGACCTTGCACCTGTTCAGCCAGAAGAACGCGCCGTATTTTCCTTCGCTCGCGGCGGCCGGGGTCATGGTGTAGTCCACCCAGCCCTCGGGGAGGATGCGCTTGCCGCCGACGGTGCCGTCGTCCAGGAACATCTGCCCGAAGCGGGCGTAGTCCATGGCCTTCACGTAGAGATAGGACGATCCCACCGGTGTGCCGTTCATGTCCGGCTCGAAGCAGGCGTTCCTGATCCCGAGCGGCTCGAACAGGCGCCCGCGTATGTAGCCGAGGAATTCGGCGTCGGAGCTGAACTTCCCGCGCAGGTAGCGCATCACAATGTTGGTGCTGCCGCTGGAATAGTACCAGAATGTGCCCGGCTCGTGCGCAAGCGGCTTGGAAAGGGCGTAGAGGCCCATGTCCTTCTCGCGGTGGAGCATCAGGTTCACGTCGGAGCGGCTGCCGTAGTCCTCGTTCCATTTGAGGCCGCTCTGCATCTGCATCAGGTCGTTGAGGGTGATGGCCTTGCGCCCGTCGCCCTGCCATTCGGGGATGTCCATCGGAGCGTTGATGTCAAGAAGGCCGTCCCCGGACATTATGCCGATGAGGGCATTGGTGAAACTCTTGCCCATGCTCCAGCTGAGGAGCCTGGTGCCAGCGTCCACGCCGTAGCCGTAGCGCTCGGCCACCAGTTTGCCGTTGTGGAGCACCACGAAGGCGAACGGATGTCCGCCGTAGGAAAGCTCGTCCACCAGTGCCGTGGCTATCGGCTCCAGCCGCGCGTACTCCAGGCTGTCCGTCTGGAATGCCGCAACCGCGCTGTCGGGCTCGGGTGCGAGGGGGAATTTCTCCGCCCTCAGTTCTTCCGCGCTCTTCCCGCGCAGCAGGGTGACTCCGTAGCCCTCGCGCCAGGCGGCGGTGGACTTTCCCCAGAGGAAACGGCTGGTCACGGTCTTGTTCTCATAGTCCACCTTGTTCCGGGTGAACTTGATGAACGAGAAGTTGAGGTCGAGCGCCTCTATGTCCGCGGCGTTCCTGCCGGACACGAACACGTCCGATGCCAGGTTCTTGGCCGCGTATCCCGTGATTATGGGCATGAGGCTGTTGATATAGATGCAGCCGCCGATAATTGCCGCTGCGAGCACCGCCAGGACGATGCGGAGAATCTTCTTTGCTTTCATCGTTACGGGTTTTAGCAACAATCAAAGTTATGCAATAATTTCGTAAATTTGAGAAGAAAACCATCCACATATGCGTAACCGTATCCTTCTTTCCGCAATCCTCGCGCTGGCCGCTTTCCAGATGCCGGCAATGGCGCAGGTGACCCTGAATCCCCTTTTCACCGACCATATGGTCCTCCAGCAGAAGGCTTCCGTCCCCGTCTGGGGCAAGGC
>CADAFW010000212.1 GCA_902787295.1 uncultured Bacteroidia bacterium | reverse complement strand
GGCGTTCGTCACCACTATGGTCCCGAGGGAGCCGATGAAGGTGCCGAACAGCAGGCCGAAGGTGATAAGGTGCTGCGTGTTGACCTTCAGGGTGACGAAAAAGCAGATTATGGTGCAGATGAGGGTGCAGATGAAAGAGCCGACCGTAAGCGAGCACCATCCGCTCATCGTCGCCGCGGCGGCTCCCAGGCAGGCGGCGCTGCCCAGCCCGAGGGAATAGACGTCCCCGAGCTGGTTGCGCCACAGATACTGCATCTGGATGCCTCCCACGGGCAGTGCGATGCCGCTGAGGAGCACGTATAGAAGGCTGGCGAGCATGGTTTAGTTGGCTACGGAAAGAGGGTTGAGGCCGCCGGTGTCGAACTTCTGGTGGAGCTTGCCGTCGGCTGAGTTGAAGACGTAGAAGTCCCCGTTGTTCTTGTAGTCGGATGCTCCCGCGAACACGAAGTTCTTTGTGACGGCGATGGAATACGCGTTCTCGATGACTGTGCCGTCGGTCACGAACTTGCCCTTCTGGGCATTGGCGGCTCCGTCGTGGACATAGATGGTTCCCGGAAGGGGATTCCAGTTCTCGTCATAGCCTCCGCAGAGCACGTAGAGAGTGTTTTCATAAGCTGCGATGGCGGAAGGACTCGTGTAAGCGAGGTCGGTCACGGTGCCGCCGCTGATGCACTGCACCTTGGCGGGGGCGTCACCGTAGTTGCCGAAGCTGGACACATAGACATTCTTGCCGCAGACCTTGACGAGGGCGGGGTTGGTATTCACGACCAGGACTCCGGTCTCCTTGAACGTGGCCGCGTCCACCTTGGACATCGTGTTGTTGTAGGCAGGGGCGAGGTAACCGCCGGAATTGGCCACGTAGATGGTTCCGTCCAGGTAGCCGACGCCTTCGGGGTTGGGACCGACCGTGGTGGTCCTCACCGCATAGTCTTTGGCGGGGTCGATCTCGCCGAGATAGCCTTCATAGTAGGACACGTACACCTTGCCGCCGCCCGTGCAGAAATAGCGCGGGGAGAGGGTGACGTCCGCCACGGTGGCCGTGATTTCCTTCTTGATCTTCAGGTTCTTGTCGGTCACATAGATGACTTTGGAGCCGTTGACGGCTATGTAGACGTCGTCCCCGTTCCTGAGGATGTCCTGTCCCAGGTCGCCGAGCTTCTTTCCGTTGACCGTAAAGAATACGTCCGCAGTGTAGGACTTGGTCTCCGGATGGTAGATGCCGATGTTCGAGTTGTTGTCTCCCCATTTGCCGTTGTTGAGGATGTAGACCCCTTCGGTTTCCGGTTCGGGCACGGGTACGGGTTCGGGTACGACTTTGCGGCAGGAAACTGCCGAGACGGCGATGATCGCCAGGATGGCTAATAATGACTTTTTCATTGCGTTAATATGTTAATTTGACTGATAATCTGTAGCTGCGGCCGGGCATGGGATAGCTGTGGACGATTTCATAGTTCACGTCCGCCAGGTTGAGGGCCTCTGCGCTTGCCAGGAGCGTCACGCCGCGTATCTTGAATTCCCTGTGAACCGAAATGGAATGGTCCGCGTAAGGCTCCAGCCGGTACATGTCCAGGTTCTGGGGCTGGTACCAGCGCTCTCCGACGGCCGTGAGGGTGTAGCCGAAGCCAACCCAGGGCGTGTCGATGCCGGCCACGATGCCCCCGGAATGGTGCGGTGTGTATTGTATCTGGTGACCGTAATTCTTGGCTTTCGGGTCGCTCACGTCCACGGCGTGCTGCCAGGACCAGCTGGCGTCCAGGTGGACGGTGCAGCGTCCCGGGTGCACCACCAGCGCCGCGGTGACGTCGGAACCGAGCATCTGCACCAGTCCGACGTTGCGCATCTTCCATATGAACATCGTCGGAATCGCCACTATCTTGTCCTTTACCCTGTTCCACCAGCCGTCCGCGGTGAGGGTGACGGAGCCGCCCCGGAAGGGATGTGCCCAAGTCGTGCCCAGGTTGACCTGCAGCGCCTTTTCCGGCTGCAGGGAAGTGTTGCCCACCCTTGCGTAATACAGGTCGTTGAAGGTCGGCACGCGGAATCCGTCCTTGACCGAGGCGCGCAGCCGAAGTCCGTCCGCCACGAGCCAGGATGCGCTCAGGGCGGGGGAGAGGCGCCGCCTGGCCGGAGCCGCGCTGCCTGTGCGTACGCTTTCGCCCATCAGCGTCGCCCCGA
>CADAFW010000211.1 GCA_902787295.1 uncultured Bacteroidia bacterium | reverse complement strand
CATAGCCCAGGACGAGAAGAACCGCAAGCTCATTCGCCGCAACCTCACCGGCGGGGCAAGCACGCTTGCAGTGTCCCCCAACGGCAAGGAAGTGGCCATCGTCTCCCACGGCGACGTCTATGTGACCTCCATCGACCTGAAGGACACCCGCCGCATCACCGACACGCCCGTGCAGGAACGCGGCGTCAGCTTCTCCGAGGACGGCAGGACGCTCTACTACGCCAGCGAGCGTGACGGCCACTGGGCCGTCTACAGGAGCAGCCTGAAGAACAAGGAAGACAAGTATTTCACCTTCGCATACGAATTCAAGGAAGAGCAGTTCTCCGAAGGCAGCCAGACCTGCTTCCAGCCTGAGGTCAGTCCTGACGGAAAGTGGGTGGCGTTCCTGCGCGACCGCACCGAACTCGTCATCAAGGCTGCAAAGGGCGGAGAGGAAAAGAGCCTGCTGAAGGGAGTTAACTACTCCTATTCGGACGGGGACCAGGATTTCGCCTGGAGCCCGGACAGCCATTATCTCCTCGTGACCTACCAGGCCGACGGCCGGTGGAACAACACCGACGTGGCGCTCATCGACATCGAGACCGGGAAAATCACCGACCTCACCCGCAGCGGCTACTCTGACGGCGATTTCCACTGGGCGATGAAGGGCAAGGCGATGACCTGGACTTCCGACAAGAACGGCTACCGCAGCCACGGCAGCTGGGGAGCCGAGGAGGATGTGTATGCGATGTTCTTCGACGGCGAGGCCTACCGCGACTTCACCCGCAGCGAGGATGACGACAAGATAGAGACCCTCCTGAAGGACGAGAAGGAAGCCAAGAAAGAGGAGAAGAAGGAAAAGAAGGATTCCGTGAAGGCGGAGAAGGGCAAGATGGACAAGACCGTCCTCGACCTCGACAGGCGCGACGACCGCACCGTACGCCTCTCCCGCGTTTCCGGAATGATGGGAGACCATTTCCTGTCGCCCGACGGCAAGAAACTCTACTATTGCGTACGCCGAGGCAGGACCCTGGACCTTTATTGCCTCGAACTGAAGAAAGGCACGGAGAAAGTCCTTCAGACATCGGTTTTCAGCCCTCTCATTCCTGACAAGGACGGGAAGAACATCTTCTTCCTCGGAGCGGCAGGCCTTTCGAAGATGGACCTCAATCTCAGCAAGATCACGACCGTCAGCTTCAATGCGGAGTTCGACTACAGGCCCGCCGAGGAGCGCGCCTACATCTTCGAACACTGCTGGAAGCAGGTGGACGAGAAGTTCTACGACACCGCAATCCACGGCGTGGACTGGAAGGGAATGCACGACAACTACGCGCAGTTCCTCCCCTATATAGACAACAACTTCGATTTCCAGGACCTGCTCTCCGAGATGCTCGGTGAACTCAACGGTTCCCATACCGGAGCACGCTACCGCGGCGCAGCCACACAGCTGACGACCGGTCGCCTCGGGGTCCTCTTCGACCAGGACTGGGAAGGCGCGAGCCTCAAGATTGCCGAGGTGCTGCCCGGCGGCTGCCTCTCCGTGGCATATCCCAAGCTCGCTGCGGGCGATGAGATCCTCGCCATCGACGGAAAGCCCGTGGAAGCCGGACAGACCTGGTACGACGCGCTGTTCAACAAGAGCGGCAAGCGCACCCTCATCACCCTGAAGCACGACGGCAAGACCGAGAAGGTCTACGTGATACCCACGGCATCCGACTCCGACAATCTCTATACCCGCTGGGTACGCAGGCGCGAGAAGATGACCGAGGAACTCTCCGGAGGCCGCATCGGTTACGTGCACGTGCAGGGGATGAATTCCGCCAGCTTCCGCGAAGTCTATTCCAAGGCTCTCGGACGCTGGAAGACCTGCGACGCCCTCATCGTGGACACGCGCCACAACGGCGGCGGATGGCTGCACGACGACCTCGTGACCTTCCTCAGCGGCAAGGCATACATAGAATTCCGCCCGCGCGGCCAGTATATCGGCACCGAGCCGTACAGCAAGTGGACCAAGCCGTCCTGCGTGCTCATAGGCGAGGACAACTATTCCGACGCCTGCGGATTCCCTTATGCCTACAAGGCCCTCGGAGTCGGCAAGCTCATCGGCGCCCCGGTCCCGGGAACCATGACCGCCGTCATGACCGCCGTATGGTGGGAGACCCAGATAGACAACAGCCTCGTTTTCGGCATCCCGCAGGTCACCAGCTGGGGACTTGACGTGGACCGTGCCCTCGAGAACTACCAGATCGAGCCCGACATCCGCGTAGACAACGACCCCGGATCCGTCGCCAAGGGATTCGACAGGCAGCTCGAGGCAGCCGTGAAGGAGATGATGAAATAATCAGGAAAAACCGAAAGAATGAAGAGAATCATACCGATCATCGCAACGCTGGCAATCATTGCCGCAGCGACTTCTTGTGAGAAAAAGAAGACCCCGGACAATCAGGTGAGCATCAAGAGCATGACCCTCCCCGCTTCCCTGAATCCCGTCCTGAAGGAAGATGCAGTGGGGGTCGCCGGTGCCAGGAAAGTGAAGTTCATCTTTCCGAAGACGGTCACCGAGACCACTTTCATCCCGGTATTCGAGCTTAGCGAGCACGACGTGCTCTCACAGTACGGGAAGGTCCTTACAAGCGGCACCACGCCCTGCA
>CADAFW010000210.1 GCA_902787295.1 uncultured Bacteroidia bacterium | reverse complement strand
AGGACCGCACGGGCATCATATTGATAAAGAGCGGCGCGGACGGGCCGCAGGCGACCCTCACCGTGAAGCAGTGGGGACAGGACGTGCTGGAGGTCAGCTCCGTGTCCAACAGGCTGGATTTCGTTGCCGGAAGCACCGCTACCGTGGAAATGACCTGCTCCGGCAGCTGGACGGTGGAAGTCGAGGACACCACCAACTTCGCAGTATCCCCGGCCTCGGGCGGGAGCGGAAACCATACCCTGACCTTCACCGCACGCACGCCGAACGAGGGCAGCAGCACCCGCAGGGGCATTTTCAACATCCGCTCCGGCAGCCTCTCCAAGAGAGTGGTCGTCTGGCAGTATGCCGCATTCAACATCACCGGAAAGACCGTCAGCGTGCCCGCCACAGGCGGGACCGTCCGGGTCAATTGCACCTTCAACAGGCCAACTCCCGATGACGTGGGATGCGAGGAAGCCGAAGGATTCGATATCCTTTACGACAACGTGAAACCGTCGGTCTTCGGCGGCAGCAGCAGCTTCAAACCCGGAAAGCCTACCGTGACCTGCACCGGCACCGGAACGCAGTGCAACCTGTCTGTCGACTACCTCCTGCCGCCCAACTACACCGGCAAGGAACGTTCGGGAAACGTGCGCTTCGTCTGCACCGCGGACGGGCAGACCATCTGCTCCGAATGGTTCACCCTGACGCAGTCGTCCGGAGGCTATTCCTCCGACTATTCGCAGGACGGGGCCGTAACCCGGATGCAGACCCACAGCAAGGGAGCGGGAGTGCCTTTCGTCCTGATGGGCGACGGCTTCAGGGACACCGACATAGCCTCGGGAAAATACGACCAGGCCCTCTCCGATGCACTCAGATACTGCTTCGACATCCCGCCGTACAACGGCCTGAAAGAATACTTCGACGTCTACAAGATCACCGCCGTATCGCCGAGCGCGAACTTCGACGGGTCCACCACCCGCTTCGACTGCGCGTTCGGGGACGGGACCCTGATTTCCGGAGACGACGACCTCGCGAAGAGATACGCCAGCCGCGCCACCCCTTCATATGCGACCAACAATACGGTGATTTTCATCGTGCTTAACTCCGACCGCTACGCCGGGACGGCCTACCTCTACACCTCCGGTGCCGTCCAGGACATCCCGGAAGGCCTTTCCATAGCCTATATCCCGATGACCAACCCGTCCAACAACACCTTCAATGCCGGATTCCGCGAAGTCCTGCACCACGAGGCGCTCGGGCACGGCTTCGGCAAGCTGGCGGACGAGTACTACAGCACCAAGGCCCTGGATGCCAGCGGCAGGAACAAGCTCACCACCTGGCAGGGCTACGGCTTCTACAAGAACGTGTCGATGTATCCCTCTCCGGCACAGACCACCTGGGCCGCGTTTGCAGCCGACGAAAGATATGCTTCGGAACACATAAGCTGCTACGAAGGCGGATTCTCCTATTCCTCCGGAGTCTACCGGCCGACGCAGATCAGCATAATGTATCACAACACGGGCGGCTTCAACGCCCCGTCCAGGGAGGCCATCTACAAGAGGGTGATGTTCCTCGCGAACGGCCGTTCGTGGACGTATGACTACGAAACCTTCGTGGAATTCGACCAGGCCTGCGCCGCCATGGCGCCGACCGCCGAACCCGCTCCTGCAAGGCACACGGTCTTCCCTGAAGCGGACTTCATCCCCCTCGCGGAGCCGAGGATAATAGTCGTCGACCCCGCGGAAGGACGATAGCCGCTACTTGTTCCTGAGGATAACTTCCCCGTTCTCGCAATCGACCTCGATCGTGGAATCCTTGTGTACCTTGCCCTCGAGGATTTCGCGGGCGAGCTGGTTCACCAACTCCCTCTGGATCAGCCTCTTGACGGGGCGTGCGCCATATTCGGGATCGTAGCCGTCCTGCACCATCAGGTCCTCGAAGGCCCGGGTGAAGCTGAGGCTGACGTTCTCGTCGGCGAGCTTGGCCTGGAGGATGTGCATCTGGATGCGCACGATCTCGCGGATGTCGTCGCGGGTGAGCTGGTCGAAGCGCACGATCTCGTCTATACGGTTGAGGAATTCCGGCCTCATCCTCAGGCGGAGCTCCTCCTCCTTGAGGTTGGAGGTCATTATGAGGATGGTGTTCTTGAAGTCCACCGTGCGGCCCTTGTTGTCGGTCAGACGGCCGTCGTCAAGCACCTGCAGGAGGATGTTGAACACGTC
>CADAFW010000209.1 GCA_902787295.1 uncultured Bacteroidia bacterium | reverse complement strand
AACTGGGCGGCCCTTGCAAGCCGTTATGGCCACATACGTGCCGCCAGGAGCGGCCGTACGGACACTTATCCGCAGGAAGTAACCGCCAAGTACGCCATCACCCGGGCGCAGGAACTGACCACGAACCTTACCCACGGCGGCGGCCATTTCCAGATTACGGTGAACGGCACCAGACTCAACATCGTCACCACGCATCCTTATCCGCACGATTCCGGGGCCTCCAACCATACGACTACGGCCCAGATCAATGCCGACAACACGCGCCTCGCGGAGATGACCTATCTGCTGAACCAGACGGTGAACAATTCCGCATACGCATCGGAGGACAACTGGATTGTCGTGGGCGACATGAACGCCAACTCTCCTCTGGACAGCTGGTACACCGGTATCGACGCGACCAACAGCGCCGTGAGTTCCCAGAAATACCTCCTGGAGCATACCGACCTCAAGGATGTAATGTATGAGTTCTGGAACGGAGGCGGCGCAGATACCTTCTGCAACACCACCACGGGCGCCAAAGACCGCAGGGATTTCATCTATCTCTCGCCGTCCCTCATGAACAAGACCAGGCGGGCCATCATGTTGAATGACAGCTGGACCTACAAGATCGAGGTCATCCAACTTTCGGAACAGAGTTTCAAGAGCCCGTCCGACCACCGCCCCATCCTCGTGGACATACAACTTTAAGCAGGCTATTAATAATAACAATCAAATAATCAAAACCTTATGAAAGTGAAGAAAGAATTTTACCTGATGCCTCAGGCCGAGACCGTGAATCTGGTTACACTGGGGCAGATTCTCTCCGGATCCGACGGAGTGGATTCGAACACTGAGTCCTTGGACATCCTTGACGATGATTTCAGCAACTGGGGAGGATTCTAGTATGAAGACATCCTTTAGAATCCTGGCACTCGTGACCGGCCTGGTCCTGTTCGCCGCTTGTGCAAAGGAACAGGAGACCGTGCCGGACGACATCAATGACGTTCAGGGCGAGTGGGATGCCACCCGCTATCTTGCAAGTTTCGGCGCTGCCAACGAGGTAGTGACCAAGGCTGACGTCGATTTCTCAAACGGCACCGTCACCTGGAACACCGGTGACCTCGTGCTTGCCTGTGACCCCGCTTCCGGTGATACGGCACGGTATCAGTGGGACGGCGCCAAGTTCGCTCCGGTGGACACCCCGTTGGAGATCAACGGCGGTCTCGCCTATGCATATTTCCCGGCAGACTGCTTCAGCGTGGCTTCTGACGGCACCGTGTCCTTCACGATGCCCGAGTGCCTGGCCGCAGACCCCGGCAACAAGCTCCCGATGGCCGGTATCATCCCGGCAGGCCAGACTGAAGGCACCCCCGTATGCTATTTCAAGCAGATGGGCTCCATGGTCTGGGTCAAGGCAAAGGCCGCCCGCGCCGACGGTGAGGTCCTTACCAAGGTGAGGGTCGTGAACACCTCCCTCTCCCTCGCCGGAACGGGTACCCTTACCTGGGACGGCACCGGTGCCTCTGCGCTGCCTCAGCTTGGAGAACTCATGGTCCCTGGCGAGGAGGACGCCCTCGTGGCCGGACCCAAGGCTGCCGCTTGCGTAGCCACCAACAAGCTGGACAACGTTACCGACGTGGACTACTACATCTTCGTTCCCGCCGGCAATCTGGAGGGACTGGAACTCCAGTTCGTCTATGGAAAGGGTTCCTGGAACCAGGAGACCAAGGCGCACGACTTCGAGCCGTACCAGAGCATCCAGCGCAATTCCGCTTTCCAGATGGGACGCGGCAAGGTGCTTCCCGTCCACGGAATAGTCCTCCCGGGTTATTTCTCCGGCGGTGACGGCTCCGAGGAGCACCCTTATGTGCTCTCCTCGCTGGAAGATCTCGAGACTCTTTCCGCCCTGTCCCTTACCAGTAATGTAAAGGACGGATATGCCGCAGGAAAGGGCTCCGCTTTCGCCAATACCTGGGCGCATTACAAGCTCACCGATGACATCGATTTCGACGGCGTGGAAGACTGGGTCCCTATCGGATTCGACCCCGCGGGATCGGCCAATACCGGTAACGGCACCAGGGCTTCCAACCCCGGAAAGACCTTCCGCGGTACTTTCGACGGCCAGAACCACGAAATCCAGAATTTCACGAATTTCACGGCAGACATCACTCTCGCCAACGGCAAGACATACGGATTCTTCGGCGCCCTTCGCGAGGCGACCGTCAAGAACCTCAAATTCACCAATGTTGATGTCACTTACGGTGCGGGCGAAGACGCCAATGCTGATGCCGGTATCCTTGCCGGAACCATCTCCTTCGGTACTACCGTGGAGAATATCACCATCGAAGGCAATATGACCAGCGAGGGTACGGTTACGAACGATAAACGTCTTGCTCTCGGCGGCATAGCCGGTTTCGCATTCGCAAAGGTGGGTTACGACACATTCATCAAGAATTGTGACGTGACCCTGAACATCACGGGTGGCAGCGGCGCCAATACCAAAGCCGGTGCAACAGGTGTCCAGGCTGGCTCCATTGTGGGCTTCTCCACTGTCAACGCCGATGCCAGCGAAGCGAGAGTGACCGTCGAGAACTGCGTCACCCGCGCGGCCACCATCGACATAAAGTGCGGACGCGCCAGCGGTCGTGAATGGCCGTATCGGTGCCCTGGTCTGTATGCAGGGTATCAACAGCGCCCTCATCGATTGCGAGAACCGCGGCAATTTGACCACCACCGACAGCAAGACCACCACCGGCGGCATGGTGGCCCTTATCCAGGGTGCAGGTGCCTACATCGAGGGTGGCGGCAATTACGGAGATGTCACCAGCGCTTTCGTTACGGATGGCAGCGGCCGCAACTTCTACGGCCTTGTCGGCGCCAACCTGAACAACTTTGTCAAGATTGACGGTGTGACCGTGAGCGGAAGACTGTTCAAGAAGAGTGGCTCGTCCACGGAGGAGATCGCGGTAAACGCAACGAATTTCATCGACAACAGCTATATCGGCTGGTGGAATAACGAGGCCAACAAGACAACAGCTATATCGGCTGGTGGAATAACGAGGCCAACAAGGCAAAGATTACCAACTGCACCTACGTTGCTCCGTAAGTTATTGTGGATGAAAAAGATAAATTATCTGATACCTGTCTGCAGGCTGATTTCCGTCTATGTGGACAGGACTATACTCGACGTTTCCGCGGAGAAGTATGACGACCCGGAAAACGATGATGATAACTGGAATGACTGACAGCAGGCGATGAAAAGATATTTCAAATACTTAATCCTCGCGGTCATAGGTGCCGCGACGGTCATGGCCTGCGAGAAAGTGCAGGTCGCGGATGTGGACGATCCCCTGAAGCCGTCCACGGAGACGTCTTACGACCCCGCCAAGTATCTCACCGGCTTCAGCGTTGCGCAGGAGGCCGTCACCAAGGCTGACCTCGACTTCGATTCCGGCGTGATTACCTGGAAGGACGGGGACACGGTGAAGGTAGTCCGTTCCGATGATGGAACCTCGGCCAATTATGTCTATAATGCCGGCGCTTTCAAGTTCGAGCTCGAGCATGATGGCACGCCCATAGAGAAGAATGGCAGCGCTATGCACGCGTTCTTCCCCGCAGACAAGTTCGTCGCCGCTACTGACGGCACGGTGACCTTTACCATGCCGGAGGCGTTCGAAAGCACCACCGGGATAATGAACCCTATGGCCGGAGTCGTGCCTGCCGATGCGACGGAAGAGACCGTAATCACGCTTAGGAACCTGGGCTCTATCTATAAGGTCAACCTCAAGACTGCCAAGGAGTCCGGCGAGACCGTCACGAAACTCGAGCTCGGTAACACTGCCGTCTATCTC
>CADAFW010000208.1 GCA_902787295.1 uncultured Bacteroidia bacterium | reverse complement strand
ACGACTCGTTCTCGTAGTTGAACCTGTCCTTCATCAAGCCCTCCTTGAGGAACTTCGAGATGTTGTCCAGGGCGATGTGCACGAGGACCGTTCCGATGACGGAGGCGGCCATGTAGAGCCACCTGTTAAGCGGGACGGTATAGAGGAGCGGGGTCATCGAATGGCCGAAGAGCCAAACGGACAGGACCACGATGAAAAGGCCCGATACGAGGGGATAGAGGACCATCCTCCGCGCATCGAACTCCAGCAGTTTCTTGTTCCTGGTGCCGATGCAGGTGACGCAGATCAGCAGAAGGGTCGCCACCTTGCTCCAGATGAGGTTCCCGTCGGTGTAGATGAACCACCGCTTCATCCTTCCGTGAAGGTCCACGAGGATACCGCCCCAGAAATCCAGCACGGCGGGATCGACGGCATAGAGGAAGAACTCCAGGACGAGCGACACGTAGACGAGGCTCCTGAAGATCTTGTATCCGGTGATGAGGTCCTTACTTTCTTCCATGGCGTTCCCTGTATTTCAGGATAAAGGCAATGATGGCCGAGAGAATCATCATCTGATCCTCACCGGCATCTTGATACCGATACCCGCACCGACCCTAAAGAGGTCGTTCCGCTTCGGGAGCATCACGTCCACGCCGGCCTGCCAGTAGAACTGCCAGCCCCTTCTCATGGCATAGCTGTGCTGCCATCCGGCATGGATCCCCGCAAGGAAATCCGTCGGGGCAGCACCGAGGCTCACTCCTATCCTTGCCGAGCCGTAACGGTTTCGAGCCCTATAAACACAGGGCTTCCAGGCGGCGCCCACGCCCCAGCAGCGGTAGTTGGTCCCCAGATTCTCGATGTCGTCGAGCTTCATGGAACCCGAGGCGAAGAACTCCCACGCATTGTGGTAATGCGTCTCGTGCTCCCAGAATAGGGTAGCGGAAGCAGCCTGACGGTAGAATCCGCCCAGCCCAACACCGATGCGGTTGGAATTGTCCTGAGCCTTGACCAGTACCGTTGAAAGCAGCACGACGGCAATCATCAAAATCCTTCTCATGGCCTAGTCCTCCTCCAAAAGTGTTTCGCTGAACGAATCCGCATACAGTACGTCCTCGTAATCGATGGACAGCGTGATGGTGCGGCCGCTGATCTGCTTCTCGGACATCTCGATGGTAAGCACCTTGTCGTTCGGGAAGGTGAGCTTCTTCAGCACGAGGACGTTCCTGTAGCCGTGCAGGAACGTGTTCGCACTCTCCAGCACCATAGCCGGAGCGATCTCGATACTCTGGCAGTTGGCCGCCCTTGTCTGGCGCTTGTCCTCGACCTTCACACGGATCTGGTCAATATCGAAGCGGATGTTCGTGCGGTTCTGAACGCTGAAGTCGATGAAGAAGTACTCACCGGCGCTGTAGATGTTGTTCAGCCGGATGTTCATGTGGTGCTTCCTGGCACCGACATTCCTGTACTTGGCAGGGGAGTCCCAGACCCTGCGGGCGAAGCGTGCCATCTCCTCCGTGGACATGGACACCGCCGGGTTGTTGTACGGCAGGACCTCGGTCTGGAGGATGGTCTTCTCCGTCACGGCCTCGTTCATCCTGGTGGTGTAGATGAGTCCGTACTGAACACGGTAGCGCTCGGTGATGACGGTGACGACGGCGAGGACGTCGCCGTCGGCATTGACGTCAGCGCCCTCCTTCGGCTTGAGGCGGAGCGTGTTGGCAAGGGGTTGATCACCGGCCACCTTACCTGTGGAGATGTCCACGAAACGGATGGGCTCCGTGGCCGTGATGACCGTCGTGACCTGGTCGTTGACGGTGAGCAGTTCAAGCCCCGAGGCCGTCTCCTGGGCACTGAGCAGGGAAGCCGAAGCGATGCATAAAGAAGAATGCGATTAAAATCTTGATTTTCATTGTGATATTGTTTATTCGTTTCTTGTCTGATTACCGTTCACGAGGTACACGAACGTACCGTACTTGAGATGTGCGGTGTTCTTCCGGATTACCTTCCCGACGGCACTCGTGGTCCGCTGGTAGGCGTTCTGCACAGCCTGCATGCCCCACTGGGAGAGGGCGTTGGAGGAGCTGCCGTTATTGATGCTCATCGAGCTTCCGACCGCTCCGCTGGCGACGTCACGGGCCGTCTCGCGGAACGAACTAGAGGGAACGTAAAGCCCTTCCAGACCGTCGGTGTCGTAGAGCGACAGATTGACCTTGACGATCTCGTCATAGAGGAGTATGCTCTTCACCGTTCCCTTCACCCTCTGGGAGGAGAAGCCGCTCATGATGGCATAGATGTAGCTGCCCTTTGGCATATAGAGGTTGCCTATCTCCACGTCGTCCAGCAGGCGGAGCCGCACGCGGCTGCCGTCCACAGCCTTGAGGTCCTCGTCGATGATCGCCTTGATGAGGTCCGGCTGCGGGTCGTTCTCCGAGACCGTATGGAAATAGTCCGAGCTCTGCCGGACACGCCTCACGACCAGTGCGGGATCGTCCTCCTCCGGAGCACTCACGGCACGCGAAGGTTCGGGGTCGGCCGCAGGGGCGGGGGATCCCGTCACCTGCGCGGCGCTCTGCTCACGCAGCTGTGCGAGGGCGGCTTCGAGTTCCTCCCTCAAGGCCTGCTCCCGCTGCTGGCTCTGGATGAGCCGCTCGCTCTCGGTGAGCGGGAAAGGGTAGTCGCCCCCTTGTTGCTGCAGGGCGGCGGCACGGGCGGCACTCTGCAGGATCTGCTCCTCCATCTCCTTGTCGCGCTCCTGCGCAGCGGCGGCCTTGTCGTCGATGGCCTGGCGCTCGTCATCAGAGTACTTGGATTCGTACTCCTCCTTGTCAGCATCCGTGTCCTCACGGTCGATGATATCGACGGCCGTCAGGTCGTCGATCCTTCCGTAGGAACGGAGCATGTTCTCGTACTTGCCTCCCAGGTCATCCTTCACCTTCGGCTGCGGGAGATAGGGGTTCAGGTACTCCGTCACCTGCATCGAAGGATCCCCCAGGTCGGCCTTCTTCGTATGGAACATATCGATGAAGAAGTAACCCGTGGCCAGCAGGAGCGGGTACAGGATAGCCGGAAGGATGTACTTCGGCTGCTTGAAGTTAATCTTGATCTTTTCCATCTTCATTCTTTTGGATTGGTATCATGGTATGTGCGTTGTCCAGCCCTTCACGGAGCATCCGGGAGGCTTCCTGCGAGGAGACCTTCTGCTCCCGGTGCGCCCTGTACGCCCGCGTGAAATGGTAGATGTTCACGGCGAGGCAGCCCAGGACGATGGCCATGACGATGCCGAGGAACACCCCGCGGTGCTTCTCGGCGAACCTCTGGACATGACCGGCGAGGCGGTCGATGCGGGTCACACGGGCGAACTTGCGCCCGGCTTCCACGTCCTTCTCGTACTTCTCCCTGTACTTGGGGTCATCCTTGTCGGGCATCTTCTCGCCCAGGATGATGTTCTTCCACTTTCCCATATCGTTAGTAGCTTGACTTGTTCTTCTGTTCGATGTCCTTGTTCAGCAGCGTCCGCCAGTTCACGATGAGAAGCCCGTGCGGGTTGTTGTCCGTGCGGGGGACCCGGCGGAGCTGTCCGGCTGTGACGAGCTCGCGCATCAGGATGCTGCTGCGGCGCTCGATGCGCTGCCTGCCGTAGTAGGTGAACTCCATGTTCTTGGTGTCCACCCGGATGGAGTCGCAGTAGATACTGAAGACCGCGCTCGTACCCATGATATTCGAGTAGAAACCCTTCTCTTTCAGGGTGTTGTACTGCGCAAGGCCCGTCTCGTCCACGAGGTACATGGCCTTCTCCATCGTGTACTTGATGTACTTATCGTCAGGGGCAAGGGTGAAGAAGTAATGGTGGAACATCTCCACGTGGCTCTTCGCCTCGACCTCCAGCGTCTCGTCCATCGAGCTGCGCTCGACGAGGATCGGGACGTTGCCGTCCAGGACGTACACTTTCTTGTGCGCGTCGGACACCATCCCGCGGGCCGTAAGTATGCTTGCCACGCTGATGATGATGCAGCCGAGCAGGAACAGCCCGCAGATGATGCCGACCAGCCTGATCTTGTTTTCAAGGTTCTTGATTACCATATCGCTAGTTTTATCGTTGTCATATGATGTGTCC
>CADAFW010000207.1 GCA_902787295.1 uncultured Bacteroidia bacterium | reverse complement strand
CACGTGGTCCGTTCCTTCGTGAAGACCTCAGGCAACAACCCTCTGGGAATGGTCGGCAACTTCCAGCAGTTCGGAACCGGCTCCAGCACGCTGATCCTCGCCGGCTACGAGGGCCTCATCTCCCCGATGCGTGAGCTTATGGTCCTGATGCGCATCTACAAGGACATCCTCGACAACAATGTCAGCGAGAATGTCTACACCGCCATCAAGGACAAGACTTACTCCTTCGATCTCTACGGAGTATAGTAGTTTTTTGGCCGTGGGAGCCTGACCGCTCCCACGGTCCCCAATTTATTTTGAAAGATATGAAGCACTTTTTCATCACCGCACTTGCGTGCGCGGCAACCCTTTTTGCCTGCGCCTGTAATAGCAATAAACCCACTCCCGAGCCCGAACCGGAACCGGAACCCGAGCCGTCCTTCACCCTGGACAGCTACAACGGCCATTTCGTGCAGGCGCTCGCCGGCGCATACGACATCTTTGAGAAAGAAGGATCCCTGCCCCCCACCGTCAACGTCGAGGGTATCAAGTACACCAAAGGCCAGTACACGATCGCTGCCTGCATGCTGATTGGGAAGATCGCGGCCAACGCCAAGACCTGGCAGGACGAGGACATCGACGTCTTCGCGCCCGCCTTCGGTGATGAATACCGCTGGAACACTTTCGATCCGGACGAGATCGACTGGGCCCACATCAAGTATATGGCAAGCCGCATCCTGGCATACGCCCAGGAGAAGAAGAGCCTGCCCAACTACGTGACCTTCCCGTCCGGGGACACGAGCTCCGAAGGCTACCTGCCGCAGCTCACGATGGTCGTCACCAAGCACGACAACCAGATGAACCTCCGTGCCTGCATGGTGGTCCTCACCCGCACCATCAAGTACTTCAAGGAGAATGAGGGCAAGACCCCCGCAAGCGTGTCCTCCTGGCCTGCAAGCTATCTGGATGCCGTCAGCAACTGCCCCAAGGACGATCCGCTCGTGAAGTCCACCCTGGACGCCGCCCTCAAGAAGAAGAACCTCGGCGCGGATGCGACCCCCCGCCAGATAGCGGAGGCCATCTACGAATACGCCCGCGACGAGTGGGAGTGGGAGGACTATTCCAACACCAAGAAGGGCGCCCTCGGCACCATCAACGCCAAAGGAGGTAACTGTTGCGACCTTACTCACGCCACTATAGCGATGTGCCGTGCTGCAGGCATCCCCGCCCGCTACCTGCACGGCCAGTGCTACTATTCCCGCGTCATCGGCCACGTCATCCCGGAGATCTACGTGGACGGCAAATGGTGGATCGCCGACCCGACTAACAACGACTCCACCTGGGGCACTCCCAAGTGGAAGGGAATGGAGACCTTCAACGGACGTTACAACGTACTCGAGTTCTAGGGAATGATACTCATAGCAGACAGCGGCGCATCCAAGACCGACTGGGCATGCGTCTCAAGGGAAAGCGACCTTCAGATACGCTTCCAGAGCCAGGGCTACAACCCCAACTACATCAGCGGTCCGCAGATAGTCGAAGACATCAGGAAAAACCTTCCTGAGGGCTTCCCCGTGGATGATATCGACGAAATCTATTTCTACGGCGCGGGCGTGACGGAACTCCAGTATCCGTTCATGACCGAGACCCTGCTCAAGGTGTTCCCGGGCGCGAAGACCGTGTTCATCGCGATGGACACCCTCGCGTCCTGCAGGGCCCTGCTGCAGACCAAGCCAGGCTTCGCCGCCATCCTCGGCACCGGCGCCAACTCCTGCCTCTACGACGGCAGGAACGAGGGCTTGAACGTGGACTCCTGCGGCTTCATCCTCGGCGACGAGGGCAGCGGCGCCAACCTCGGCAAGCGCATGATCACCGACTACATCCGCCGCAACATGCCCAAGAACGTCTATGACCTGGTGGGCAAGGCGCTCGGCAAGAACAACGACGAACTCCTGGACCAGATCTACACCAAGCCGTTCCCGAACCGCTACTGCGCCCAGTTCGCCAAATTCATCCAGGACCACTACGACTTCGACCCTTACTTCCGCAACCTCACCACCGAGGCGTTCCGTGACTTCTTCCGGCTCATTGTGACGCATTATCCTGATTATCAGAAATATACCTTCAATGCAGTCGGTTCCGTAGCCTACCATCACCGCGCCCTCCTGGAGCCGGTGGTCAAGGAATTCGGAATGGAGATGGGCGTCATCCTCCAGGCCCCCATGCCGGGCCTCATCAAGTACCACCTCGAGAACAAGTAGGCAATGGGCAGGAACAAATACATC
>CADAFW010000206.1 GCA_902787295.1 uncultured Bacteroidia bacterium | reverse complement strand
CCACGTCATCGTGAAGGAGCAGCTGCCGTTTATGAGCGAAGGCTGGAAGGACGCCCTGCGCTATGCCGTGCACCTCGCCGACTCGCTGGACCTCGAGGTGGGAATCGCCAGTTCCCCCGGCTGGAGCCTTACCGGAGGCCCCTGGGTGAGCGAGGACGACGCCCAGAAGAAGGTGGTGTGGAGCAGCATCCCGGTGCAGGGGCATTTCCGCGGGGAACTGCCGCTGCCGGAGGAGACGATGGCAGTCCCGCACATCCACTATGCGACCCCCGAGCAGCACGGCATAGTCGGGGACTACCTGAAGGAGATATGCGTGATGGCGGTGAAGCAGGGCGCGGGTGATGCCGGGGCAGTGGAGATCACTTCTTCCTACAAGGACGGGATCCTGGACTGGACCGCCCCCGAGGGAGAATGGACCGTCTACCGCTTCGCCTACACCCTGATAGGCCACGTGAACGGCCCGGCGACGCCGGAAGCCACCGGCCTGGAAGTGGACAAGCTCAACCCCGACGCCGTCCGCAGGTATTGGGACAACTACCTCGGACTGTACCGCGAAGCGCTCGGGCGCGATTTCGGCCCCGGCAGCATAAGCAACCTGGACATAGACAGTTACGAGTCCGGCAAGGGGACCTGGACCCTGAACATGGAGGAGGAGTTCGCCGCCCGCAGGGGGTACGCCCTCCGGCCCTGGCTGCCGGCCCTCGCCGGCGCGGCCATAGGCGGCACCGAGGAGCGCGAGCGCTTCCTCTTCGACTGGTGGCAGACCCTCGGGGAGATGCTGGCCGAGTACCACTACGACCTCGCCACCGAAATCCTGCACGCCAACGGCATACGCAGATACAGCGAATCCCACGAGGAAAGGCGCTCGTTCATCGGCGACGGGATGATGGTCAAGCGGACCGCGGATGTGCCCCAGGCTGCATTCTGGGCGCGTTTCCGTGCCGGGGCATATGCCACTATGCCGCATATGGAAGCGGACATACGCGAGTCCTCCTCAGTGGCCCATATCTACGGACAGAACATCTGCGCAGCCGAGTCGTTCACCACCAACGGACGCCCCGGGAAATGGGACGGCTGGTGGGCATACCAGTGCCACCCGGGCAAGCTCAAGCCGGTCGCTGACGCCGCCCTGGCGCAGGGCCTCAACCGCTTCGTCCTGCACACCTCCGTACACCAGCCTTCCGAAAGGCACATCCCCGGCCTCAGCCTCGGACCTTACGGGCAGTGGTTCAACCGCCACGACACCTGGGCCGCCGAGGCCCGCCCCTGGACGGACTACATCGCCAGGAGCTGCCATATGCTCAGCCGCGGACGCTTCGTCGCGGACATCGCATATCTCTACGGCGAAGACACCAACCCCACCGCGCGCTTCGGAGCCGAGCGCCCCGGCATCCCCGCCGGATGGCAGTACGACTTCGTGAACGCCGACGCCCTCGTGAACGCGCTCGAAATACGGGACGGCGCACTGGGGTCAAAAGCGGGGGTCAAATATCGTATATTGGTGATTGACAGCCAGATAGGACGGATGTCCGATGCCCTCGCCGCCAAGATTGAGAAGGTGCGCAAAGCCGGGATTCCGGTGCTTGACCTGCGCACGGTGGGAGGGCCCGCCGGATCCGCCTGGAACGAGATCATTCCCGGCGACTACGCCTGCGTCAAGGAGAACGCCGGACACGCCGCGGCGCTGAAGGCGAAGCTGGAGGAATCAGGCATCGCCCCCGACGTCTCGGGCCTTCCGGACAGCAGCGCGTTCGTGCACCGCAAGCTCGCCGGCGGAGAGATCTACTGGATTGCCAACATCTGCTCCCGCCCGCGTACCATGACCTTGGGAATCAGGGACTTCGCGCCCGGGAAAGTCCTGGGGAAGAGCAATGCCGGGGACTTCGCCTTCGAGCCGCAGCTTTGGCGCGCCGACAGGGCGACCGTGGAAGACGTCTCCTACCGGTTGGAGGACGGACGGCTCTTCGTGGACCTCGAGCTCGAGAGGGATGACGCGGTCTTCCTGGTACTGCACGGCCGCGCAAGCAGCAACTCACTGACCGTCAGCAAGAAAGCCTATGAGCCGGTGGACCTCGGCGCAGGCGCGTTTACCCGCTGGAGCGTGCATTTCGCGCCCAAGATCGACCCGGAAGGAGGCGCGAAGGACTACGACTTCGACGGCCTCTACGCCTGGAACGGCTCGCGCGACGAATACATACGCTACTTCTCCGGCACCGCCACCTACCGCACCGCCTTCAGCCTGGACGGAAGCCTGCTTCCGGGCAGTTTCCTGCTGGAC
>CADAFW010000205.1 GCA_902787295.1 uncultured Bacteroidia bacterium | reverse complement strand
TATATATTTGTGGAAAACCCCTATTCTATGAAAAGAACAACACTGATTCTGACGTGCGTTGCAGGCCTGGTCCTCTTCGCAGGCTGCGGCAACGGCGGCGGCAACAAATCCGGCAAGAACGACGGCAAGGTAGACATCGAAAAGGTGGCGAAAAACCTTGAGGAAAAGGCTTTCGAGGGAGAGAAATACTCCAAGGAAGCCGCCGAGTACTACTTCAAGAAGAACGAAGGCATCAAGCTTTCCGACCTCGCTCCCGAGTACGCACTGAACGAGACCAGCAAGTACACCTACTACGGTGACGAGCACGATGTCCTGGCCAATTTCAAGATCCAGGACGGCGACACCTACACCAAGGAGCAGCACGAGAACAACGTCCGGAGGATCTATGCGCTCACCAAGAAAGTGGCCGACAACGGAATCAACGTCTACGGCTTCGAGGACAAGAGCAACAAGGACGAGGCCATGGCCGAGAAGGATCTCGAGCAGATGATCAAGGACAACGCCGGCACCAAGCTCTTCGGAGTGGAGATCTACCTCGGCGACTACGGCTGGTCCTTCCTCAAGGACGGCGTCCTGCACCGCTGCGAGATCGACCTCCTGGAGAAGAACGACGTCAAGCTCGGCTACTCCGTCAAGATGTACAAGGGCCTGCAGAAGAGCATGGAAGAGACCATGAAGGACGCAGAGAAGGCCCTCGAGGATCCCGAGGTACAGAAACAGGTCGAAAAGGCCCTGAAAGACGCTGCGAAGTAGCGGGATCCGCTCCGGCTATTTCCCCAATTGACGACTGCATCAAGGCTCCGGGAACATCGAGACCCGGAACTTGGTGCAGTTGTAGGGTACGAGGGTGACGGTCGTGTCGCGGCCCTCCAGGACGGCCGGCACCTTCAGCACCGTAGGCACGTCCTCTATCCTCCAGCCCCAGCGCGCGGGCATCTCCTTGGAGGCAAGCACCTCAATCTCAGATGCATCCGTGGCGGCAAGGCTGCAATCCGACTTCTGCCCCGGCACCACCGTATTCTCATCGATATCATATAGCGGAAGCGCGTAGAGCAGCGGGCCGTAGTCCACGCAGGCGTACTTCCTGCCGGCCGTCGTGTCCAGCGCCGCCGTATGGATGCGCCCCCAGTGGGATTTGGTGAAATAGGAATTCTGCGGGTAGCAGTTGTCCTCCACCGTATAGAGCTTCGCCTCCATCGGCAGGCTTATCACGATGACGTCCCCGTCCTTCCACTTGCGGTTGATGCGCAGGAACCCGTCGCGCACGCTGCCTCTCAGCAGCTTGCCGTTCACGCTGATTGTCAGCCCCTTGCACCAGGAAGGGACCCTGAAGCTGAGGGGGAACCTGCGGGCCTTGTCCAGGCTCAGCTCAACCGTCTGCTCATCGCCGAACGGGAAATCGGTCCGGCAGTCCAGGCCGATGCCGTCCGCCTGCACCGAGCAGGGGCCGTAAAAGACGCAGGCCAGTCCCCCGTCCGCGGCGCGCATCCACATATTCTGCACGTAGTTGGGAATGATCCAGTTGCTGCTCCCCACGCAGCAGAGCGTCTTGTTCCCGGTGGGGGTATAGACTATCTGCCGGCCCGGACCGGGGATGGGCGGCGCCTGCGGGGTGTTCTCGTCTATGCGGTTGGGGCTCTGGTAATAACTCATTGTCTTGAAGTCCCTGCTCACGGGCACGGGGCCGGCGTTCAGGAAAGCCCGCTCAGCCTGGTCCGCCCAGCGCGACTGCCCGGTGATGCGCAGCATCCAGGTCCGGGTCCACATCGCCGCCGGCACGTCGCAGGTCTCCGTGAACCTGTAAGGGCCTATGCCGCTGAGCCATTCTTCCGCGGAATTGAGCCCGAAGGGGAGTTCGTTGTATTTGTCCACCCATTCCAGCAGATGCACGCTGGCCTCGAGTTCACGGGGATTTCCGGTCCACAGGGACAGCAACGCAGGCACGCGCGCCACTTCGTTCAGGGTCACGCCGTGGATGGTGGCCTCGCTCCAATTGTTGTCGTAGCGGCCCTGTTTGGCGAGAAGGCGCTGCTCCTCATCGGCCTGCGTGGGCTCCGCGGCATAGGCCAGCATGGCCTGCAGAATGGCATCGTTGCCGGTGAGCATGTAGGTCTCGCTCATGGCATCCAGGTTCACCGCACCGCGCACCATGCCCTGGGTCAGGCCGGCCGTGGGGGAATAGATGTCGTCCTGCGGAGGCTTGAGATAGAATCCCGATGAATAGACCTTCTCCAGGGCCTTCAGGATGCGTTCGTCGTGGGTGGCCTGCCAGTACGAAACCAGGCAGCGCCCCATCAGGCCGTGC
>CADAFW010000204.1 GCA_902787295.1 uncultured Bacteroidia bacterium | reverse complement strand
AGCGGCAGCACGTCGAGCACGACCGCCCACTTGATGAAGGTCTGGGCGGCGCTCCGGTCGAATTGCGCCAGGATGAAATAAGCCAGGACGGAACCGGCCACGAACGCCGCGGTAGTGACCGCCCACTGTTTTCCGGTCAGCCTCCGCGCCCGGACCTTGCTGCCCGCATCGGCACCCCGCTTCCGCCACTGCGCGAAGCCCACGAACTGCATCGGCACGAAATAGACGAAATGCAGGATCGCGTTTCCCAGGCCGGCATTGCCCTGCCGCCAGCTCACCAAGCACATCGCACCGTAGATGGCCACGTCTATGAAACCGAAGAGGAAGGTGATGATCCTGCCGTTCGCGGAACACACCGTGGCCAGCACGCCCATCAGCGAGCCGAATGCCGATATGATCAGCATCCACCTGGCGGTGCTGCCCGCCTCGAACTTGAAGATCGTGGCAAGCACCAGCGCAATGGTCATCCCTCCGAGAATGAACGCGGAGAACCACTTGTTGAACGTCTCTTCCTTCATCGCAGCGCTTCAGCCAGACGTCAGTGAGCGGAATGCAGGTCGGTCCTGAACGGCCATGCCGGCAGGCCCTCGGAATTATAGAGGTTGCAGACAGGATTGTCCGCCCAGCCATAGCGCACGGCCACAGGATGCTTCACCTCGGGAGAGGACACCGCCACCTCCTGCACGGAATGGCGCCTTCCCAGAGGCTTGTGGGCCATCAGTATCTTCGCCTCAGCCCAATGCCATACTCCGTCGGGGCCGGCGACCTGGAATCCGGTCAGCACACCCTGCTCCGCCTGCTTCACCAGGTCCAGGGCAAGGCCGTCAACGCCATAGCGCGCCTCGGCGAAATCTCCGGAGGTACGCGCGCAGAGCCCGCCGGCCACGTCGCTGAAGAGGACGGTCACATAGCCGTCATGGATCTTGAAGGAACGCATCCTGGGGCCGTTGCAGAACAGTTTGCGATGGCCGTACTGCTTGGCGAGGGCAAGCCGCGACAGACGCTCGCCGGCGTCCTTCTTGTCGATGGGATGGACGTCGTCCGCCTCGCCTATGTCTATGATGCAGGCCATCTCCACGCCGTCCATGCGCCCTGCGGCAAGGCTCTGCGCCTCACGCAGTTCCGCCCAGTCGGAGCGGCCGGGTTCGGCCTTCACGGGCTTGTAGTTCGCTATCTGGGTGATGTAGAACGGGAAATCGTAGCCCCACAGCGCGCGCCAGTCGAGGATCATCGACGGCATCAGGTCGCGGTAGCGCGGGGCCCTCTCCGCATTGGACTCGCCCTGGTACCAGATCACGCCGGCTATGCGGTAGGGCGCAAGCGGCTTGATCATGCCGTTGTAGAGCACGGTGGGGAGATTGGTCTCCCGGGCGGTATTGACGGGTATGTTCTCGAAGGAAACGGCGAGCTTCACCTTCCAGACATCGTCCAGCGCTATCTTTTCCCCGTCGGGGCCCTGGATGAACATCTGCTCGGCGGTGCCGTAGAGGCCGCCATTGCCGTGGTCGTCGGTATTGCGCACGGTGATCACCGTCCTGCCGGCCTTGACCAGCGACGCAGGCACCGTGTATTCGCGCGGCATGGACCAGACGGAATCACAGCCCACCTGGACGCCGTTCCAATAAGTCTCGTCGAAGTCATCCACGGGGCCGAGGCTGAGCACCAGGTCCTTGCCCGCCCAGGAAGCCGGAATCTCCACTTCCTTGCGGAACCAATAGACGCCGTTCACGCCCGGCCAGAGCGTCTGCACCATGTTCGGAAGCTTGATGTCGGTCCAGGAAGACGCGTTGAAGGAGGGCCGCTCCCAATGCTCCCTGAGGCCGGCATCCTTCTCGTGGGCCTCCGCGAAGAGCTTCATCATCTCCCCCCGGTAGGTCCTCTCACGCTCCCCTTCGTCCTCGGATAAGGTGCGGACATATTCCAGCGTCTCTGCCACCTCGGGGAATTCGCTCATCGCGCCCCGGCTCATCCAGGCCTCGATTATGGTGCCGCCCACGCTGCTGTGGATGAGGCCCACGGGGACCTTGAGCTTCTCCTGCAGGTCGCGTCCGAAGAACCAGGAGATCGCGGAGAAATTGCGCACGGTCCTGGGCGACGGGCGCTGCCAGCCGCCGAAATCAGCGGAGAACGAATCCCGCTCGGACATTCCCGTGCAGCGGCTCACCTGGAGCAGGCGCATCCCGGTGTATCGGACGGAAGACTCTATGAGCTCACCGTTCACGCGCTTCGCACGCCAGCTTTCCACGGGCATCTGCATGTTGGACTGCCCCGAGCAGAGCCAGACCTCACCCACCAGGACGTCGTTCAG
>CADAFW010000203.1 GCA_902787295.1 uncultured Bacteroidia bacterium | reverse complement strand
TGCCCCGGCTCGGGGTCAGGAAACTGCAGGTACTCCTGCGTGAAAACGGTCACGACATAGGCCGGGACAGGCTGTTCGGCCTCCTCCGTGACAGCGGCATGCTGGTGAAGCGTCACCGCAGCCGCACGGTGACGACCAACTCGCGTCATTGGATGAAGAAGTGGCCCAACCTGATACGCGAGGTGGAGCCCTCACGGCCGGACGAGGTATGGGTCAGCGACATCACGTATATCGAGGTGATGCGCGAGTCGACGAAGGACTTCCTCTACCTGTCGCTCGTCACGGATGCCTTCACGCACGAAATCGTGGGATACGCCCTGCACGACTCGCTGGACACGGCTGGGCCGCTCAAGGCGTTGGGCATGGCCCTGTCCGGATATCCGGCAGGTGCCCTGCGGGGACTAATACACCACTCGGACCGGGGGTGCCAATACTGCAGCCTGGAGTATGTCGCCANNTACCAGATGACACTCGAGTCCGCACGGCAGGCTCGGGAGGCCATCGACAGGATCGTGTACCTGTACAACAACGTCCGGCCCCACGAAAGTGTCGGGAACATGACCCCGGCAGCATTCAGAGAGGCGTCCTGCCCTCCCAAGAAGCTCTGGAAAAACTACTGGAGAATGAAGCGGCAGGCGGCAACTCCAGGATGAACATTATCGTGAAATAATGCTATCTTCGCGATATCATCGTAAACCGATATCAGGACTTCTTTGTCCTAACTATCTATTGTTCAATATCGGTAAACTTTTTTCAGGACTAGACACTTCCGGCGGTCTTCTGTGTCATTCCCGGTTTCCTGCCGGCGCCTGATGCGGAAGCGTGCTGCGGAGTGCCGGCGAACCTGTGGCCGGCCGCGGCCTCATGAGCGGCTGTCATGCAGCGAAGCGGAATGACTGGACGGAGCGCGAAGCGCGGAGGGTTTGCGGCACCCGCTGCACGCTCTGTTTCGCGACGGGCGTCAGAGCGCGTCGCATTGAAGCCTGGCACTTAACTGCCGGAGTCTCAGGCAGTTGCAATGTCTTCTATGCTTGAAAACGAGCATAGAACAATTCTCATTGCATTGATTGACAGCATGTTATGTGCCATGGGCTTATTGATCGGAGCCGGAACGGGCGCAACATTTTTTCTCCGTAATTTCCTTATATTTGTATCATATGGAGATCTTCTATTCCAATGATATCCGCGGTGATGTGTGTTTTCTCGATCAGGAAGAGTCCGGTCACTGCGTTCGTGTGCTGAGACATCGCTCCGGGGACCATATCTGCGTCATTGACGGGGAGGGAACTTTCTACGACTGTACCCTGCTGGACGATTCCCCGAAAGCCGCCAGCGCAAGGATAGACGGTGTCCAGCGCTGCTGGGGAGCACATCGGTACAATCTCACGATGGCCGTATGCCCCACGAAGAACATCGACCGCTTCGAGTGGTTCGCGGAAAAGGCCACGGAGCTCGGTGTGGATGTGATCGCGCCCGTGATCGGCGAGCACTCCGAACGCAAGGTGCTGAAGACCGACCGCATCAGGAAGATACTCCTTTCCGCCACCAAGCAGTCCCTCAAGGGGGCGATTCCGCAAATCAGTGAGCCCGAGAGCGTTTCCGCGTTCATCCGCGCCCATCGCGACGCCGATGAACTCAAGCTCATTGCATATTGCTTCGAGGAGGAGGACGCCCCGCGCATTTCCATCAAGGACGCGCTTGCAGGAGAAACGCCTGCCGGGACCGCGCCTGCCGACCCCGCGTCCGGACAGCCTGCCCGCCCCATCGTCATCCTGATCGGCCCGGAAGGGGATTTCTCCCGCGCCGAGGCAAGCCTTGCCCTGGAGTGCGGATTCCGTCCCATACATCTCGGCGAAAGCCGCCTGCGTACCGAAACCGCCGCCCTCACTGCCGTGGAGGCCGTCTATTTCCATTATATGTAATTATGAAAAAACTCCTCTTGACCTTGACCCTCATCGCGCTGGCCGCATTCTCTTCCAGCGCCGAGAAGAAGGCGCTCGACCACTCCGTGTACGACGGCTGGAAGCGCGCATCCATCATCAGGCTCTCCGCAGATGCCGGCATCCTTGTCTATATGATCATCCCGCAGGAGGGAGATGCCGAGATGCACGTGCGCCGCACCGCGACCGGAGAGGAACTGGTCATTCCCCGCGGCACCGCCTGGAATATGACGGAGGACGGCACGGTCGCCACCCTCACCATCAAGGCTGAATTCGCGAAGACCCGCGAGGCCAAGATCAAGAAAAAGAAGGCCGCCGACATGCCAAAGGATACGCTTGCGTACCTGCGGCTCGCTGACTTCGACCTGGTGAAGCTGACCGGCGTGAACCCGGCCCTCCCGGATAGCGTCGCTAACAAGAAGAAGGTGAAAATCAATTCGTTGAAGATAGGCACTGCCGCTTCTCCATACGTAATCGCCGATGCCGACGACCCCGCGAAGAAGGGCCGCAAGATGCTGCTGCTGATCGACTGGAAGACCGGCGCGGTGGACACCCTCAGGGGAACGGACGGCGTGGTGGTCAGCCGCGACGGATGCAAGCTCGCCGTCACCACCAAGAAGGACAAGAAAGACTCGCTGACCCTCAGCAGCATATATCTCTACGACGTCCTCACCCGCAAGGCCGACACCCTTCCACCGACCAGGATGCCAAGAAGGTCGGAAGCGCCCGCCATTCCATCTTCCTCGCCGAGGAAAAGACCGTCTCCAAGGCCACCAGGCGCAAGCCGGCCGCGAAGGAGGTGGTGGTCCGCGAACTGGTGAAGGAGGATAACGCAGGCCTGCCCGAGGGCTGGATAGTGGGCGACGGCACCAAGGCCCGTTTCTCGAACGGGTCCGGCCGCCTTATCCTGAACCTGCGCAAATTCATGCCTCCGAAGGACACCACCGTGGTCGATTTCGAAGCCGCCAAGCTGGATATATGGCGCTGGGACAGCACCGAACTGCCGCCCGAGGCCAAGAAGAACCGCAATCAGCCGGAGCGCACGGCCATCATCAACCTTTCCGATCCCGGGAAGGTCATAGTGCTTTCCAAGTCCCCGTCGGACCGCATCCAGTTCATCCGGGGCGCTGATGGCGACATCGCCCTCTCCACCGACACGGAGGCGTACGACCTCTCCAACTATTGGGCGCTCGACCGCAAATGCGACATCTCCCTGCTCAGCTTGCGCGATGGTTCGCGTACCGTGATCAGCGAGGGCGCGTGCGGAAAATCCCTTTCGCCCCACGGCAAATACCTCACCTGGTTCAGCCGCGACGATGCGGAATGGCACTGCATGAGCCTTGCGAGCGGACAGACCGTGAAACTCACCGAGGGCCTCGGCGTCAGTTTCCGCAACACCGATGTAGATACTCCGCACGCCGTCACCCCGTACGGCGGTCCGTTCTGGATGGGCGAAGACGACTGCCTGATCCTTCCGGACCGCTATGATCTCTGGAAAATGAGCCCCGACGGCAAGGAGCGCGTGTGCCTCACCGCCGGCGAGGGCCGCAGGACGGGAGTCCGTTACCGCGTGACCTGGTTCGACAGCGAAGACTACAGCCACCTCTTCCAGTACCTGCGCGAGGTGCCCGTCAAGACCACCTTGCATCTCTCCGTATTCGACGAGAACACGATGCAGAACGGTTACGCCACCGTCAGCAGCGTCAAGCCGAACGTGCCCGTGGGCTTCACCGAGCCCTGTTCCTTCAACGCGATCACCAAGAAGAAGGGGCACGA
>CADAFW010000202.1 GCA_902787295.1 uncultured Bacteroidia bacterium | reverse complement strand
TTCGTCCGCATCCACTTCACACGGCACGATCTCATTTATCTTTTCGCCAATATAATCGGCTTCTTCCTTTGTCAAGTCCTCGATCCTGTATTCCATTTGTTTACCTCCGCAAATCCCGATTTGTCAGTATCGGTCTCCATATTCCTTTCGTGCTTCAGCTGTCCATTCAGAGATGAAAGCGGTCTTTGCTGTTGTATAAGCATCGCGGTTGTGTTCATATTGTTTCCACAGGCGGAGTTTCAATACAAAGCATTCAGTTCGTCCATCATCGCGCTTCTTCGCTTATACTGAACGCGCCAGGCCGCGACGATCTCTTCAACGACCTTCTCGCCGCCGGGCATTTCCCGCATGTGCTGAAGCGTCTGAACCCACTGCTGATAGGTCGAGCGATCCGCGGTATTCCGCGCCGCCCATTTTATTTCGCGGGCATACATATCCAGCACCTGATCGGGATAGCGCTTGAGCAGCTCGGTCTCATGGGCCCTCATGAGGTAGAAACTGTCCACGTCCAACACCAGCTTTAGCACCCGGTCGTAGAGCCCCTCATCCGCGTAAAGTGCCGCGAGGCCCGCGCCCTTAGGCAGCGTCGCAAAAAGCCGTTCCCGTTCCCCGGGCCAATCCTCCGGGTCGAACAGATCCCGGTATTCGTGATAAACACCCAGATCGGCCGGAGCGATATCCGTGACGATTTCCCACAGCTTCTGTTGGTATTTATCCTTCCAGCCGAGCTCCGCGAAGGCGTCCTTCAGCTGCATGTGATAATCCACCGCGCGACCCCTTCTCTGGTCCGCAAGCTGAATGGATTCTTCCAGTACGCGCACGACCGCCTCCCAATCGCCCGCCTGTCTGAGCTTTTCAATATAGTATTTTCGCACGTCCTCAAGCTGCCAGTAGCGACGCACGTAGTCCTCTATCGCCTCATCGGGAGCCCCCATGCGCTCCATCAGGCGGATGCAGTTCATGGCGTATCGCCTCGCAGGGAAATTATAGCCCCATTTGTCCGCACCCCGTTGCATCGCCCGATCCAGCGCGCTCTGCTCGCAGGCCAGTATCTCCTTTAGCTCCTCCGGCGTGTCAAAGCAACGCATGAGGGTGTCCTCGCAGAAATCCTCCAGATAATCGATAATCTCGCCGCCGCACTGCTCCATCAGCCAGTCGAATATCTCCCGCCTCAGGGATTCGTCAGCGCGCTCCAGAATAGTTTCCCATACTGACCGGCAATGATTTGCGATGACGGTGATGCCGCCGTCCGAATCGTCCATCTCCACCTCGTCCAGCGCGAGGAAGACGCAGCATGAAATATCGAACGCCTCCCGATCCTTCCCATGATCGAGCCGGGGGTCCACCTCGTTCGTGAGAATGTCGTCCAGTTCGCCGATGAAGCCGTCGGCCTCGTAATAGTCGATGTAGCCGTCCTCCATGTAGCGATCCACGATGTCGTCCACCATGGCGCTGACCTCCCGCGCCAGTTCCGGCGAACGCTCCGGCTGGGCTTCGGCCAAGAAGCGGAGCCGCGCCTTGTCGTCCTGCCACAGAAGGTCCGTCAGCGTGCGCCGCACCAAACCTTCGTCTGCGCCTTCCACGCAGGCCTTCAGCTGGACATAGGCGGCCTGCACCTCTTTGGAAGCGACAGGCTTCGGGCTTCCGCCCTGCTCCCAGGCGTACAGCACCGCCGCCATGTGCTTGCAGTTCTCGCCGCCCCCGGCATAGGGGCAGGTGCATTCCATGTCCAACACCTTGCCCCTGTCCAACTCAATGAGGACATCGTAATCCTCCGTCCCCTCCACTACGGCGGTGATCTGCTCGTCATCCGCCTCGAGGGCTTCGACACAGCCCGCGTAGTAGTATTCCATTCCCCGCTCAAGAATGTGCGGCTTGAATAATTGCTTCCATTTCATGGGTCAACCCTCTTTCCAAGTCTCACATTGCCGTTGACTTCCCAAAATAGCCCGCGATTTCCCGCATCCGCTCGCTCTGCGCCACATGGAAGGGGCAGCGCTGATCGCAGTGGCCGCAGCCCACGCAGTCCCCGGCGGTCTTGTCCAGCCTGGCGTAGTGCTCCGCCGCCATGCCGTCCCCGGCCCGCGCCAGGTCGTAATACTTGTTGATCAGGGCGATGTCCAGGCCCATCGGACAGGGCTGGCAGTGATTGCAGTACACGCACTTGCCGCCTGCCTCGACGGGCGCGAAGCCGCCGATGACGCTGTAATCCAGCGCTTCCTCCGGCTGGTCGTGGTAGGCGAGCAGCGCCTCCACCTCCTTCGCCGACTGCGCGCCGGGCAGCACCGTCAGCACGCCGGGCTTGTCCAGGGCGTAGCGGAGGCACTGGTATGGCGTCAACGCCCGCTTGAA
>CADAFW010000201.1 GCA_902787295.1 uncultured Bacteroidia bacterium | reverse complement strand
TACCTGTCCTGGTCGTCAAGCCAGACGGTGTCTCCGGCGAAGACTGCGAAATCGGGGACCCTGGGAGGAGTGGAATGCACCTCCACGATCTCCCGGACCGTTACTTGCTCCCCGTTGTTCTGCTGCGACTGCGCGCAAGCCTGAAAGGCCAGGCCGGTGCAGAGGAAGCACAGCGTGGCCGCAAGAATGCATTTTCTGTCCATATTCCGGAACGCTCTATCTGAGGTCGGTCACGACCCAGTCGGAGCCGAGACCGGAAGTGTTGAACTTGAAGATGGAAAGGTCCCCGGTCTTCGCGGACGGCGTGATGCCGCTTATCCTGAAGTGGACCGTGCTGCCGGCCTCCTCGTCCACGAAACTGCCGGAGATGTCGGTCTTGCTGACCTGCAGGTTCCTGGCCTGGGCGGCGTAGGCCTTGATGAGGGCCAGCACTTCGCCGGGCACGGCTTCCTCGAGGTAAACCTCCTTGGCTTCCTCATCCACGGTCCAGCGGGTCTCGCCGTCGCAATAGACGGAAAGGCCGTTGCCCTTGCTCATATAGCAGTCGCCCTGGACGGTAGCCTTGCCGCTGGCGCCGATGGGGATCTTCCCGTCGATGTCATATCTGTAGTTGAAGTCGACCTTGCCTTCGGAGATCATGGTGCCGATTGCGGCGATCTGGTCCTGGGCGGACGCCGCGATGCAGGCGGCGAGCGCGATCATGGCTGCGAGTAATCTTTTCATTTCATGTATGCGTCTAGGATCGACTGCAGACTATTCAAATCCGATACCAGAACCTGTCTCGGCTTGGAACCTTCCTGGGGGCCCACTATGCCGGCGGCTTCCAGCTGGTCCATCACGCGGCCCGCTTTCGCATAGCCCATTCCGAGCTTGCGCTGGAGGTCGGAAGTGGAACCCTTCTGCGTGGTCACCACCAGCCTGGCGGCTTCCTCGAACCTTTCGTCGAGGTTCTTCATGTCTATCATACCGCCTCCGCCTTCTCCGTCGCCGTCGGAACCTTCCTCGGCCGGTGAAGGGAGATAGTATGGCGTGTTATAGCTCTTGCCGTAGCCTGTCTGGCTGCCTATGAAGTCGTTGATGGCCTCTATCTCGTCGTTGCTGATGTAGGCGCACTGGATGCGTTCGGTGTCGATGCCGGCGGAAAAGAGCATGTCGCCCTTGCCGATGAGCTTCTCGGCTCCCGGGGAGTCAAGGATGGTCATGGAGTCTATGCGGGCGGCTACCCTGAACGCGATGCGCATAGGGAAGTTGCTCTTGATGATGCCGGAAATTACGTCCACGGACGGGCGCTGGGTGGCGAGTATCACGTGGATTCCGGCGGCGCGTCCCTTCTGGGCGAGGCGGATGATGGAATTGGTGATGCTGCGGCTGACGGCGCGCGCTTCCGGAGACGCTCCGGTGGTCATCGTGAGGTCCGCATACTCGTCCACGACGGCTACAAGGTAAGGCAGGAACCTGTGCCCGTTCTTCGGGTTTAGCCTGCGCTCCTTGTATTTGGCGTTGTAGTTCTTGATGTTATTCGCGCCGGCCTTGGACAGGAGTTCATAGCGCTCGTCCATCTCTATGCAGAGAGAGCGGAGCACCTTCTCCGCGTCCTTCGGCTTCTTGACTATCGCGTTGGCCTGCTCCTCCTCCTCGTCGGCGTAGTCGGGCAGCACCGCGAGATAGTGGTGCAGCAGCCGGGCGTACGCGGAGAATTCCACCATCTTCGGGTCGATGAAGACGAAGCGGAGTTCGGAAGGGTGCTTGCAGAACAGCAGCGAGTTGATGATGACGTTGAGGCCCACGGACTTGCCCTGCTTGGTGGCGCCCGCGATGAGGAGGTGCGGGGCGTCGGCGAGGTCGAACACCTTGACCTTCTGGGTGATGGTGTAGCCTATGGCGACCGGCAGTTCGGCCTTGCTGTCGCGGTAGTTGCCGTCGTTGAGCATCAGCTTCAGCGGCACTATGGAGGACTTGTCGTTAGCCACCTCGATGCCGACGGAATCGTTCAGGGTGATGACGCGGACTCCCTTGGCGTTGAGGGACACGGCAATGTCTTCCTGGAGCCTCTTGATGGACGCGATCTGCACGCCCGGGGCGGGATAGACCTTGTACAAGGTGACGGTGGGGCCCATCACGGCCTTGACGTCGGTGACCTGGATCTTGTAGTTCGCAAGGGTCGCGCGTATCTTGTTGTTGTTGCGGTTCAGCTCTTCGCTGCCCACCTCCACGAGTCCGGAGGAATGGTTCTCGAGCAGGTCGAGGGAGGGGAAACGGTATTTGGGCAGTCCGTCCGGCGGGTCGAGCCGGTTGTCGATGGGCTCGAGGTCTTCCTTGACCTCCTGGGTGAGGGTGTCGTCGGTGATGACTTCGAAACTGCCCTCGGC
>CADAFW010000200.1 GCA_902787295.1 uncultured Bacteroidia bacterium | reverse complement strand
GGCTACTTCATGGTCTATGACCGCCTCGGCAAGAACGCATTCATTTTCAATACGAAAGGCCAGCTGACAGGCAAGTTCAAGATGGACCTCGACCTCAAAGAGGCGCCGGTGTTCGACAACGGTGTCGCATCGGTGCGCCTTCCGGACAGGAGCGTGGCCATCATCGACACCGAAGGCAAGGTGGTGAAGAACCTCGGTCAGGCCGGCATCTATTCGGACGTGGTGGACGGGCTCGTGGTCACGGGGCCGGTCACCTATTTCAATGCTGATGACGCCTGCACCTTCTACGATGCCAAGGGCAGGGAAATCAGGAAGGTACGCTCCTACTATTTCCAGAAGCCCAGGCCCCTTTGCGACGGTCTGCGCCGCTTCGAGAAGCAGCAGGGCTGGGACAAGACCAACTACGGATTCGAGGACGCTTCCGGCCGGCAGGTCATTGAGCCGAAGTTCCGCGATGCCTCCGACTTCAGCGAGGGGCTGGCCGCCGTGGCCATAGTGGACGGCTACCAGACCAAATGGGGATTTATCGACACGAAGGGCAACTACGTGATCGAGCCCCGTTTCACCATCGCTCCCGGCAGTTTCCACGACGGGTTCGCCCTGGTCACGAAGAAGAACGGACGCAAGGCCTTCATAGACCGCACCGGCACCGTCGTTTCCGATGATTTCATCTTCGCGGGCGACTTCCACGGCGGCTATGCGGCAGTGCTCTCGAGCATGTTCGAGGACAATTTCACCATCATCGACACCAAGTTCAAGCCCGTCGCGGTGACCCCGTACCGCATTCCCGGCTCCTTCGTGCGCCGCGGCGACTACTTCTATCATTCCGAGGTGACGGCGGCCTATGTCTTCGCCCTTGACGGCACCCGCCTGCTCGAACTCCCCGGAAAGCTGAATCACTTCCACGACGGCGTGGCCGCATATACCTGCAATGGCGAGACCGGCTACATCAACACCGCCGGCGAGTGGATAGTAAAGTTTGTGACGGACGAGTTCTAACTGGGGTCAGATGTGCTTTTTATTGATTATCTTTGATGGAATCAATAAACCGAGCACAGTATGAATCCTTTCAAAGCCATCATTATCTCCGCCGCGCTCGTGCTGGCGGCGCTTCCCGGACGTGCCCAGGAGCGCAAACCTGACGAACACCTTCCCAAGTGGGAGGACCTCGCTGCCACCCCGCAGATGGGCTGGAATTCCTGGAACAAATTCCAGACTAACATCAATGAGGAACTGATCAAGGCCACCGCCGACAAGATGGTGGAACTCGGGCTGGTGGACGCCGGCTACGTGTACCTGAACCTCGACGACGGCTGGCACGGGGATAGGGACGAGCAGGGATTCATCCACGAAGACAAGGAAAAATTCCCCTCCGGATTGAAGGCTCTCGGCGATTATCTGCATTCCAAGGGCCTCAAGTTCGGCATCTACAGCGACGCCGGCCTCAATACCTGCGCCTGCTATGCCGGCAGCCAGGGCCACGAGTTCCAGGATGCCTACAGATATGCCCAGTGGGGGGTGGATTACCTCAAATATGACTGGTGCTTCCACGGCACGCTCAACCCGGTGGATGCCTACACCCTCATGCGCAGCGCCCTCCGCAAGGCCGGCAGGCCCATCTTCTTCAGCATGTGCGAGTGGGGCAGCTCGAAGCCGTGGGAATGGGCGGCCGAGGTGGGCCATTCCTGGCGCACCACCGGTGACATAGCCGCCGGCTTCTTCAAGGGCAAGCACAATTGGGACCTGGGCGTGATGGAGATTGTGGAGCGCAACGAGCCCCTGCGCAAGTACGCCGGTCCCGGCCACTGGAACGATCCCGACATGCTGGAAGTCGGCAACGGAATGAGCGTCGCCGAGGACCGCACCCACTTCACCCTCTGGTGCATGATGGCCGCGCCGCTGATCCTGGGCAACGACCTTACCAATATGACCGACGAAACCCTCGCCATCATCACGAACCGCGAAATGATTGCCGTGGACCAGGATCCGCTCGGCATCCAGGGCCTGCGCCTGCTCAAGGAGGGTGACCTCCAGTACTGGTTCAAGCCGCTTTCCGACGGCGACTGGGCGTTCTGCATCGTCAACGTGGGCGAAGAAGCCGTAAGCGTGCCCGTGGACTGGATCGCGCTGGATTTCAAGGATGGCCTCAGCGGCCGCCGCACGGACTTCGGCAAGACCAACTATACCGTGCGCAACCTCTGGGATGCATCCGCCAAGCCGTTCACGACGCTCGTGAAGGGCAAGGGCAAGCTCCGCAAGCAGATGGTGCCCGCCACCGTGCAGGTCACCGTCGGTTCCCACGACGTGGCAGCCTTCAGGCTCACGCCGGTAAAATAGTATCCGACCTTAAACAGCACTGATATGAAAGTTACGATAATCGGCGCCGGCAACATGGGCGGCGCGACCGCTCTCGGCCTGGCGAAAGCAGGC
>CADAFW010000199.1 GCA_902787295.1 uncultured Bacteroidia bacterium | reverse complement strand
CGTCATGTTTGGAAACCAGTTCCTCAGGAGTCATGTGGATGATGTTCGGGTCAGCCATAGAATAGCCGAAGCTCCAATAGTCTTCGGTTGCTATGTAGCGGACGCCATGCTCTTTGTAGAAGCCCCACCACATGTTGCGCAGCGTGAAGAAATCGAATATCTCCTGCGGGTAGTCGTCGATGCTTACCTTGTACTGGCCGTTAGCGTCCTTGCCGGGATTGGCGTTGAAGAGCAACAGGGGCTTGCCGTCCCAGTAGAACCACAGGTCAGAGAACTTGTTAGCCTTGTAATAGCGCTCATACAGCTGCTTGACGACATCCACTGGCTTGTTGTTGTAGGACCAGAAGACGAACTGGGGCGTCCGGTTCCCTTCCTGCCGCATCTTCATCATGGTGGAGAAGAGGACTTCCCATTCGTCCCAGTAGAAGACACCGTTGGTGACGTCCATCACGAGCACATCCACACCGGCGTCCTGGAGCATCGAGATATCCTTGCGGATCACCCATTCGTCCTGGCTGAGGAAATACCCCATCTCCGGCTCTCCCCAATGATAGGCACCGCTATATTTCCAGAGCGGGTTGTCGTGCTGGAACCGGGCGGACGGGTCTGCTTCCAGGATCTGCGTCACGTTCGTGTACGGTCCGGGAAGTTCATGGTACTTCTGCAAATGCCAGGTGATGTAGAAGATGCCGACCACTCGTTCGTGGTCTGTCTTGACAGGGCCGACCGAGTCGATCAGGGGCATCTGGCGGCCCAGGGCGTCCGTTGCAACCCAGGTGTCGCTCATGAGGTCGTCGGATTCCACCTCGGGATGGTGCGGCGCTGAGCAGGAAAACAGGGTTGCCAGGGTCACGGTTGATGCAAGGAGAAGAAGTCTGCGCATATCGTATTCTTTTTAAAAGATAGACAGTGCGGCGGCGAATTCGGGGGTGATGTAGTTCAGGGGGGATTGGCAGCAGCAGGCCGAGAAGCTTTGTGCATATGAGATGAGGTCATCCCAGACTTCGACCGGAAGACCGCAGGTGAGCATCTCCCGCGTTATGCTCAGTTTGACAAGACCGAAGATGAATCCGGCATTGAAACTGTCCCCCGCCCCGATCGTACTGACTGTTTCCACAGGAGCTACAGGGTATTCCCTCTCCAGGCCGGTACGGTCGAAAACCTTCAGCGGATCAGCCCCATAGGTGCAGATGAAATTACCGCACCGGGAAGATATCTTCTCTTCGAAGACTACGAAAGCATCCTCAATGCCGAACAAAGTCCGGAAATCTTCATGGCTGCCACGAACCACATCGGCAAAATCGAAATTCTCCCACAGCGCATTCCCGATGTTGCCCAGATCCTTCACGTGCGAAGGACGGAAATTGACATCATAGTAAACGATCGCTCCTTGTTCCCTGGCATATTCAAGGAATCGCTTGACTACCGGCCTGACGGCAGGATTGAGAGCATAGAAAGACCCGAACAAGACTATGTCTCCGGCCGTGACTTCGGCACCAACCATGATGATGCCGCGCTCGTCCAGATATTTCAAAGCGTCGTCGCCGACACCGGGGATGTCTCTCGTAATCTCCTCAGGGCCGAGCTTGGTGTCACGCGCATCGCACTCATACTCCTCCACGTGGATGGAGGTAAACACATCCTCCATCACGAGGCGCTCGTTGAGCAGGATGGCGTCTTCATAGTTGTAGCCTTCCCAGTTCATATAGCCGACCAGGATGTTCTTGCCGAGGGAAATCTCGCCGTTGGAGGTGCTCGGGCCATCAGCAAGCACGTCACCCTTCAGTACGCGGTCACCGGTCGAAACAATCGGGCGCTGGTTGATGCAGGTGCCCTGGTTGGAACGGGAGAACTTAATGAGCTTGTAGTCTTTGTTGGTGCCGGAGTCATAGTGTACCGTGATATGGGTGGAGTCCACACGCGTCACGACGCCGTCTTCCTCCGCCAGGACACAGACACCGGAGTCGACGGCACACTTGTGCTCGATACCCGTGGCAACAATAGGCGCCTGGGTGGTAAGCAGAGGAACAGCCTGGCGCTGCATGTTCGCGCCCATCAGGGCACGGTTGGCGTCATCGTTCTCCAGGAACGGAATCATGGCCGTCGCGATGGAGACCATCATCTTCGGGCTCACGTCGATGTAGTCGACATCTTCGCGGTTGACTTCGATGGTATCGTTGCGATGACGGCAGGTGACACGCCTGTTCAGCAGGCAGCCGTTCTCATCCACCGGCTCGGAGGCCTGGGCGACGATGTACTGGTCTTCCATATCGGCCGTCCCCTTTTCGACACGGCGGTACGGTGCCACCAGGAAGCCGTACTCATTGGCCCGGGCATAGGAGGCCAGGTAGTTGATCAGACCGATGTTCGGACCTTCCGGCGTCTCAATCGGGCACAGGCGGCCGTAGTGGCTGTAGTGCACGTCTCGTACGTCGAAGCTTGCGCGCTCACGGCTCAGACCGCCGGGGCCCAGGGCCGACATACGGCGCTTGTGCGTCAGTTCGGAGAGCGGGTTGGTCTGGTCCATGAACTGGCTCAGCGGGGAGGAGCCGAAGAACTCTTTGATCGCCGCGGTGACCGGGCGGATGTTGATGAGGCTCTGCGGAGTGACGATGTCCAGATCCTGCAGGGTCATGCGCTCGCGGATCACGCGCTCCATTCTGGCAAAACCGATGCGGAACTGGTTCTGCAACAGCTCGCCCACACAGCGGACGCGGCGGTTGCCCAGGTGGTCGATGTCGTCCGGCTCGCCCATGCCGTGGGCGAGGCAGTTGAGGTAGTTGACCGAGGCGAAGATATCATCGGCAATGATGTGCTTCGGGATCAGCACGTCCATATGCTCGCGGATCGCATCCTTCAGCGCGTCGCCGGAGAACTGGTCCATGAGCTCACGGAGAACGATGCCGCGGACCTTTTCCTTGATGCCCAGTTCGGCAGGATCGAAGTCCACATAGTGGCTCATATTCACCATGCCGTTGGAGAAGATGCGGACCTTCTTGCCGTCGATGACGACGTCCATCATCACGACACCGGCTTCGTCGATCTGGCGGGCTTTCTCGCGGGAGATGATCTCACCCTCTTCGGCAATGATCTCACCGGTGGCCGGATCGGAAACCGTGCAGCCCAGCTCATAGCCCACGATGCGCGGGTAGAGAGCGAGCTTCTTGTTGAACTTATAACGTCCGACATTGGAGAGCTCATAGCGGCGGCGGTCATAGAACAGGCCGTCCAGCAGGGTCTCG
>CADAFW010000198.1 GCA_902787295.1 uncultured Bacteroidia bacterium | reverse complement strand
CTCCCACGAGCTCACCCGTCCCGACGGCCGCCCGAGGGCCGGAATCTATTTCGCAAGGATACCCCTATAGCCTCCCGACCTTCCTGATCCACAGTTTTGCCATCCGCCGGTGCCCCACCGGAGTCGGATGGATGCCGTCCCATATCCAGAAGGACGGGCGCGGCTGCTTTTCTATCAGTTCCCGGAACATCGTGTCGAAGGGGATGCAGACGGCGCCGAATTCCTTGCAGAGCTCGCGGACGGCGGCTGCCAGCGGGCGGCGAGGTCGCAGAGCTTATTCCCGCTGAAGCCGCGGTTGAAGAACTGGTACTCCCTTTCCGGCTTGCGGCTCTGGTAGTGCGTGGCGATGAACAACACGTAGCTGTGGCCGTAGATATGGTTCATGTCCGTCGAACTGCGCTCCGCGGAGGTTCTCTTGTAGTTGTAGATGCATCCCCAGTTGCCGTCGGTGATGCTGTCGCCGATGATGACCACGCGCCTGGCCCCGTTGCCGGCGTTTGCGACAGTGCAGAGCAGCAGAAGGATGGGAAGGAGTATCTTATTCATAAGAGTCATCAATAAGGGAAGATGCAGAGAGCGTCCTTGTGCTCCCGCTCGATTTCGGTCCAGATGGCAGGCTTCTCCTCTCCTTCCTTGAGGGGGCCGGGGAAGAAGAATTCCTCTTCGTAATTATGCGCGACGGCGCGGTCTTTCTCGAGGGAAAGCGTCACGAAACCGATGTCTCCCCAGTGGCCGGTGGACGGTACGCAGAGGCTCCGCAGGATAGTGCGGTCCCGGTAGTTGATGCGTATCCATCCGGTCCTCCAGAGGTGCAGGTGTCCGTAGATGAATCCCTTGCAGGAAGGGCTCTGTACCAATAGGTTACGTATGACCTTGAGCTCCTCTATCGGATGGTGCGCCATCACGAAAACGGGCTTGCCGGGGGTGCCCGCCGAGAGCTGCTCCTCCAGCCAGCGCACCTGCCCCTCGTCCAGCGCTCCCTCGGTGATCCAGGTCGTGGTGTCGTCGCCCTCCTGCAGGGAATCCAGCAGGAGGAAATCGGCGAGGGGAGTCTCCACCCTGTAGACAAAACGGTCCGGCAGTCCCGATTTGGCGGCGAGCTCCGGGAAGGCCTCGGCGAACTCCGCGCGGCGGTCGTGGTTGCCCATGGTCATTGTCAGCCGTATCCCGGCCTCCTCCAGCCTGTCCAGGTACCGTTTGGCGGCGGCATACTCCTCCGGCTTGCCGGTCAGGTAGGCTATGTCGCCGAGGCACAGGACGTTGCGCGGCCTGGGGTTGAGGTCCAGGATCCGGTCCACGGTCCTGGCCAGGCACCTTTCCTGATTCCAGTCCGGGTGGACGTGCAGGTCCGATATGATGCACACGAGATTCTCGTCGAATCCGAATGGTTTCGCCGCCTTCTTCTTCCTGAAGGAGAAGTCATTCAGGACCTTCCCCGCCTTTTCTGCTGCGGAGGCCTCCAACGAAATGCCGAGGGCGCCGAGCGCGGCCAGGCTTTCCAAAAATACCCGTCTGTCCATGTTGTTGAGTTTGTCAAATATACGAATTATCCATTCATATGCCGTGCGTGTTATTCTCCTCCCTCGTATTGCAATTTTTTATCTATATTGCAATTCAAAGCCCGCCGATATGAAAAGACTCCTCCTTTTCGCAGGCATCCTCGCTCTCGCCGGATGCGTTTCCGTAAACAATAACGAAATCACCCGCACCGTCGTTTTCTCCAAGGACAGCGATTCCTGCCACTTCTACCGCATTCCCGCGATGACCCTCGACCGGCACGGGAACATCGTTGCCGTCGTGGACAGGCGCTACGACAAGGATGCGGACATCGGCTACCGCGACGACATGATCGATCTCGGGATGAAGCGCAGTACCGACGGCGGACGTACCTGGAGCGAGCAGAAAATCATCGCCCGCGGCGGCGGAGACGCATCCCTGACCCTCACGAAGACGGGCAGGATAGTCTGTGTGATGGCCGATGCCACCAACCCGAAAAAAGGCTTCCGCAGGGGCCTGGAGAGGGCCTTCGTCACCACCAGCGACGACGGCGGTCTCAGCTGGAGCGGACTCAGGACCGTCGAATTCCCGGACTGGCTGTTCAGCGCGTTCATCACCTCCGGACGGGGCATCTGCGACAATGACGGCGACATCCTGCTGGCGGCGAGCGTGCTCAGGCAGGACTATCCCGACCCAATGCCCGTCCCCTGGCCCAGCGAGGTGCACCTTTTCTACTCGAAGGATGACGGGGAGACCTGGACCATGCAGCCGGAAGTGGCTAACGATCTGGCGAATGAATCCAAGCTCGCACTCCTGCCCGACGGGCGCCTGATCTTGAGTGCCCGCCGCTGGTCCTACGGCGAGAGGGGCCTCAATACTGCGGTAAAGGGCGAAGACGGCATCTGGCACTGGGAAGGGGCGCGCTCGACGAAGAGCCTGCTCTCGAACCCCTGCAACTGCGATAT
>CADAFW010000197.1 GCA_902787295.1 uncultured Bacteroidia bacterium | reverse complement strand
GCAACTTATTGCAAATCAATTCATATTGCGCCCTGCACTGCTCCTCCGGGGCCTCTTCGTAGAGGCCTTTCGCCACCATCTCCGCGAGGGCGCTGCCGTCCTCTATGGACAGCTGGTAGGCGGAAACGTGCTCCGGCCCCCAGGATATCAGCTCGTCCAGGGTCCGCGCGAGAGTTCCGGCATCGAGCCGGCTTATGCCGAAGATTACGTCCACGCTGATGTTGTCGAATCCGGCTTCCCGCAGGATGCGGAAGGCCTTGCGCGCCCCGTCGGCATCGTGCCTGCGGTTCATCCAGCGCAGCAGGCCGTCGTCCAGGCTCTGCACGCCCATGCTGATGCGGCCCCGCCGAGTGCGTCCAGGATACGCCTGAACGCAATGAGAGGCAGCACCGAAGGGGTGCCGCCTCCTATGTACAAAGTGTCTGTCGCGACTGTTCCTGCGATCTCGTCCCTGCGGCGTGCCGCCTCCTCGCAAAGCCCGGAGACGTAGCGTTCCACCGCTTCCGCGTCCTTCCCCCTGCAGGCGATCTCAGAATAGAAATCGCAGTAGGTGCAGAAACTCCTGCAGAACGGGACGTGGACGTAGATCATCCTATCTGAGCAGCATCTCGGAAAGTCCGAGGGCAGCGTGCTCGGTGTAGGCGCGGACGGTGTAGATGCCCGGCTCGTACGCGGGAACCTCGTTCACGTAGATGCCCACCTCAAGCTCGTTGCCGGCGTAGTCCACCTCACGGGATGCGGTGGCGGAGAGCAGCTGGCCGTTGAAGGTGAAGCTGGTGCTCGTGCTGTTGGTGATCAGGTTGCCCGACGGGTCGAAGACGCAGAGATAGATGCGGATGGGTCCGCGCTCGGCCAGGTCGTTCTCAATGAGGGTAAGGTTGGCGAGCAGCCTCGTCACGCGGCTGGCCTTGTCGGTGACCTTGTCGGCGGCGGTGTAGGCCTTGATGCTGAGTCCGCGGGCCTTGAGCACCGATCCGGTGGCAACCTTGCCGCTGAGGCTCTCGACCTCGGTGGCGAGCTCCTCGCTGCGCTTCTTGTGCTCGGCGGCCTCCTTGCGTGCGGAAGCGGCCTCTGCCGTAAGCTTGTGGTTGAGCGTATTGAGGGAGTCGATCTGCACGATGTAGCTGCGCATGATGGAGCGGAGCGTGCCGAGTTCCTTCTCGTACTGGCGGATCTTCGCGCGGTTGGTGGCCTCGGTCTTCTTCACGCGCTCGACGAGCTGGGCGATCTCCTCACGGGAAGAATCCAGCTGGGCGTTGATGTTGTCGTAGTCCGAAGAAAGGCCTTCGTAGTCTGCCTGGAGGGCTTCAATCTGCTCGGTGAGGTCTTCCTTCTCCTTGGTGAGTTCGCTCACCAGGTCGTTCTTGGTGGACATCACGTATGCGAGCGCAGCGCCGAGGCCCACGGCGACCACCGCGAGGGCGATCATTATGGCCTTGAGCGGGCCGTTGGTCTTCTTTTCAGCCTGCTTGCGTTCGAATTTCTCGAGTGGATCTTCTCTTTCCATATCGTTGTGATTTATTGTTTACGTCCTGCAAAACTAGCAATTTTCGTGCTAATATCCATTAATTTGCGCCGTCAGGCCTCCTTGACGGTCATTTCGCAGCGGGCGCAGTCGAATCCGAGGGCCAGCCGCCGGCCGTTGTTGACCAGGAAAAGCGGTCCGCCCTGGGGCGCACCCTGATGGCGCGGGCAAAGGCCGAGTTCGTAGCGCACGCAGTACCTGGAGCGCATCAGCTCGTCTTCGCGGGCCTGCACCGGAGCGGGCGGGACCTCGCCTCCGGGCCTGTTCCCGGCGGTGAGCGGTACGGCCTTGACGGGATACGAATCCACGTCCGAGGCCACCAGGCGCCTTATTCCGTTGATGGTGGAAGCCGAAAGCAGCGGGAGATTGCCGCCCGCGGTGTGCACTTCGAGGCTGTCCAGCGTGAACCAGTAGATGCCGCTCCGCTTGGACAGCTGCTCGCGCAGCATCGCCTCCGCCCTTTCGCGGTTCTCAGCGGTCTCCACGTCCGTGTTGAAGGTGGAAAGCACTTCCCTGCCGTCCTCGGTCCTCGCCAGCACGTCGATGGCATATTTCCCGTGGATGCTGACTTCGAGGCCGACGTGCATTTCGCGCCTGCAGGCCTGCGTGTCCAGCACTTTCTCGAAGGCGGAGTTGATGTTGCGGAAGAGTTTCACCCCTTCGCGCAGGTCCGGCACGGGCTTGCAGACTATGCTGCGGCCGCTGCACACGTCCCCGCGGAAACCGGTCACGCCGTCGCGGGTGCTGAAAGCGAAGCCGTCACCGTTGTGCAGTTCCACGCGGGCGGAGGCAGGCTCCACGAGCACTTCCATCTCTCGCTCGCCCTTCCTTACCGACACCACCCTGCCGACGTATTCGCCCATGGACTTGGGCGCGTCCATCGAGGACCACTGCCCGCGCCTGCCGTCGAGCCAGAGCTCGGTGTAGCCGCGGTTGAAGGTCTTGTCCGCATCGGGGGTGAAGCCGCCGGAAACGCGCCCGAACGAGGCCCTGCGGTATTTTTCCGGGAATCTGGCTATCAGGGCGTTGAGCGCAAGGTCATAGTCGCGCACCACGTTCTTCACGTAGGATGCGTTCTTCAGCCTGCCCTCTATCTTGAACGAGCTCACGCCGGCCTCGGCGAGGTCCTGCAGGCGGGCCTTGAGGTTGTAGTCCTTGAGTGAGAGGACGGCCTTGTTGCGCAGGATGGTCCTGCCGGAGGCGTCCTCGAGGTCGTAGAGCGAGCGGCAGGCCTGAATGCATTCGCCGCGGTCCGCGCTGCGCCCGTCGATGGCTTCGGAAAGCCGGCATTCGCCGCTGTAGCATACGCACAGGGCCCCGTGGACGAAGAATTCTATCTCCGCATCCACGGCGGAGCTTATCTTCCTGACGTCGTCCAG
>CADAFW010000196.1 GCA_902787295.1 uncultured Bacteroidia bacterium | reverse complement strand
CTCCGTGGGCGACGATGATGTCGCTGCCGTTGCCGTTCACGCGCTTGACTATGCGGAGGGGATACTTGGAAGTGATAACCTGGGGAAAGGTGTCACGCTTGCCACAGATCAAGGTGTACGGGTGGCCGTAACGGGCTGCCAGGAGATCCCAGTTCCAGGGAAGGTACTGCTCCTCCGGCATCTGCATCTTCTCGGCCGTGCCGGTCTTGTAGCGGGACTCCGCTTCAGCCCAGATGCATATATCCGGATCCAGTTCCCTCACGAAGCCCACGAAGTCGTCATAATTGTTCCCCTGGTCGTGCCACATCCCGTTCTGGATGTTCCAGTACAGGACTTTCACTTCCCCGCCCCGTCCTCCGAAGGCGGAGGACAGGGTAGTGATGAGGGAAGCGAGTATTACCAGAAGGTATCTCATTGAGCAGGAGCAACGTAGGTAAGTCCGCTGATGGTCTCCTTGCCGGCGGAGTTGCCGCCGATGTACTCCATGAAGTTCCCGGCGTTGACATCGAAGACCTCACCGCCCGCCATACCCAGCGTGCCGCTGACCACGACGTTCTTGAAGGATGCGAACTTGGAGAAGTTGGCCACGAGCAGGCCGCGGCCCGTCGCCGTGGTGTTGGCAGTGCGGATGTTGCCATAGTTTCCGCCGCCTTCCACCGTGCAGCTGTTGTCGTTCAGCAGGGCGATCATGCCCGCCGTCGTGGTGGTGCTGGAGGTGGTGGTGCGAAGTTGTTCACCTGGCTCATATAGTTGGTGCAGTCCTTGATGACGGTGGCGTTGTTGGCAGTGGCGAGGATGCCGCTGCAACGGCCTTGGTCGGCGTTGATGGTGCCGCGGGCCACGCAGTTCTCGATGGTGGTGCGGGCAGCGCTCTTGTCGCCGGTGGAGAAGCCTGCGATGCCTCCGAACATAGGCGCGGTGGCGCCGTTCTTGGTGTTGGCTCCGCCGTTTCCAGTTACGGTCACGTTGACCTCGCAGCCCTTGATGCTGCTCTCAAGCAGGTCGCCCTCGCTGGAACAGCAGAATACGAAGCCGGCGATGCCGCCCACTGCGAAGCGCTTGTTGTCCGTCTGAGTTCCCTCGGTCTTGATGGTGCCGGTCACCTTCACGTTTTCGATGGTGGATGCATACACGGTACCAGCAAGCACGCCTGCGTCACCGGTGGCAAGGCCTCCCACGGTGAAATCGGCCTCGATGTTGAGATCCTTCACCGTAGCGCGGTACAGGGCGCCGAAGAAGCCGAAGGTGCCGCCGTCGGCGATGTCGGTCTTGGAGACCTTGAAGCCCTTGATCGTATGGCCGCCGCCGTTGAACACGCCGCTGAAGTAGTTTCCTTCAGGGGCGGACGCGTTATTGCCGTTGCCGGTCTTCTCCACGTTTCCGATGGGGACCCATTCCTCAACCCCGCTGAGGTCGAGGTCTTCCAGGAGTTCGACCTCCTGCTTGTCATTCAGCCAGCGGATTATGGGCTCGCCGTCGTTGACTGCGGCGATGAAGTCCATGAACTCATCCTCGTCGGGAATGCCGCCGATGGAAGCGTCGGGATCGATGATGCCCTTGTGGCCGAGCTGGCTCACGGGAACCACCAGGGAGGTCATTCCACCGGAGAACTTCACCTCGCCGGTGCGGGGGAAGGTATCCGTGCTTTCATTCTTGTAGTTGGACTGGAAAGTGAGGGTGACCACGGTGGACTTGCCGCCGCCGACGCCCATCACGGGGTCGATGCTGACCCATTCCGGTCCCATGGCGATCCAGTAGGGAGCATCCGTAGTCACTACCAGGGTCTGGGTGCCGGGATTGTTGGCAGCCACCTCCGAGACGGACGTAATGTCCGAGGTGATGGTGTAGGACTTGGTTTCCGGCTGCTTATTGCAGGAAACCGCCGCCATTGCCCCTGCCAGGAGCACGATAAGACATTTTTGCATTGTTTTCATATGCTGCATTAACTATTTTTCTCTGATAAGTATATAGGACAGGCAACTGCGCTCGCCCCTGGAATCCGAAGGCTTGTTCACGATGGAGCCGCTGGAACCGTTCCAGAGCCACACTGCGGAACTGCCGCCGCCGTCCAGGCGCGAAATATTGGCGCCGCCCAGTTTCTTTCCTATACGGTACATCTCATAGGCCTTGACGCCCATTCCCTTCCAGCCCTGGCGGCCGTCCACTTCCACCAGCCAGAGGCGGGTACCGTCGGCGGACACCACGGGGAAAGTCATAGGATCGTACTTGGTCAGCGGAGCGGCGCCGGAAGGGATGTTGTACGTCCGGTCCTCGCCGTTCACCATGATTTCGTACATGGTGGAATCCAGGGTAAGCATGGGCTTGGAGCTGTCTCCGTTGATGGAGATGGTGCAGGAAAGCTCGATCACGTCTCCCACCTTCACGGCGTCGGCCCACTCGGCGGCGGGGACCCCGGAAAGGGCGATTCCCACCTGGGTAGCTGACGAAATGTAAGGAGGCTGCACGGCCGTGATGCGTCCGTCCAGGATGGAGAGCACCCTGGCCTTGGCATAGCCGCCGTTCACCTTCATGGGGCCGTCGACGTACTCGCAGATGACATAGAGTACGTTCCTGGCGAGCGGGTTGGTGATGGCCGGCTTGCTGGGGTAGGGCGTCTGCACGTAGTAGCGCGTGTAGAGGTTGATCGGAGCCACGGTCGGGCTTGCATGGCGCAGGGTGGTGTCATTCACGCTGTAGAAGTTGTATTCCTTGGAAGCGGTCTTCACCCTGCCCCGGAACGCCTTCTTGCCGCTGGCCGCCGTTCCGTCCGCGTAAACCGCGATGCCCCACTGGTGGTTCGAGAGCTGGCTCACGACGGAAGGATTGTTGATGTAGACGGGTTCGCCGTTCTCCACGTGGAAGCCGCGGGAAATGCCGTCGTTGGAGTCGAAGAAGCAGGCGTTCACGCCATAGAGGATCTTCTCTCCCGCAGCACGGCGGCGGTTGCACACGTCGGAAAGCCTTTCACGGAGATTGAAGCCGTTATTGTTGTTCCCGTTCCCGTTCGGGTTGGGGATCATGTCGCCGGCGAGCGAGCCTATGACCTCGATGTGAGGGTCTCTCAGGTCCACCTCCACCACGTGCATGGTCCTGGGCACGTTGTCGAAGGAATACTTGGTGTACACCGCGCCGGAAGCGAGCGTCCGGGTCTCCACCACCGTCCAGTCGTAGTAGGCGTCCAGCGTCCAGTCCACGACGTTGTTGAGGCCGGGATCGGTGCTCTCATCCGCATACAGGACGAAGTTGTTCACCGGATCCACCACGGCATTCACCAGCATCGCGGGATGGTC
>CADAFW010000195.1:3432-4056 GCA_902787295.1 uncultured Bacteroidia bacterium | reverse complement strand
CGCTGAAGTCGGAGGCATCGCGGAACTTCGGCTCAATGACCTGCCGGCCGGAAGCATCCTCGAATCCGTAGTTGGTCTTGTCCCAGCCCTGCTGCTTCTCGAAGCGGCGCAGACCGTCGCACAGGGGCCTGGGCTTCTGGAAATAGTAGGAGCGTACCTTCTTGATTTCCTTGCCCTTGGCATCGTAGAAGATGCAGGCGTCATCAGCATTGAAATAGGTGACCGGACCCGTGACCACGAGCCCGTCCACCACGTCCGAATAGATGCCGGCCTGGCCGAGGTTCTTCACCACGTTGCCTTCGGTGTCGATGATGGCCACGCTCCTGTCCGGAAGGCGCACCGAGGCGACACCGTTGTCGAACACCGGCGCCTCCTTGAGGTCAAGGTCCATCTTGAACTTGCCCGTCAGCTGGCCTTTCGTATTGAAAATGAATGCGTTCTTGCCGAGGCGGTCATAGACCATGAAGTAGCCGTCGTTGGCCTCGCCCATCACGAGGTTGAGGCCGAGTGCAGAACTTACCTGGACGGTATTGGTGGCCGGGGTGACCACCGCCTGTGTTATGGGTTTGCCCTCCTGCGCACCCGCAGGAACGGCCGCCAGGCAGCCTGCGCCTATGGCAAGCA
>CADAFW010000195.1:0-3406 GCA_902787295.1 uncultured Bacteroidia bacterium | reverse complement strand
GGCTATTCCACCTTCCAGGTCTCGTCCGCTCCGGCACCGCCGGCACCGATGCGGAAGGTATGGACCTCGCCGGTGGCAGGCTTGAAGGCCACCACATCCACGCAGAGTTCCTCGCGGTAGTCGAACCAGATGTGCTTCTGTCCGGGGATGGACCACTCCGGCCTCATGGTGCCGTAACCCTGTGTGATGAAATACGTTACGCCGTCGCATTCCTCAACGACGTTGACGTGCGAATCACCTCCGAGCATGCCGGCCAGCCTGCCCTTCGCCGCGGTGAAATCCCATTTCACGTTGCTGCTGGCGGGAGTGGTGCCCTCCTTCACCGCTCCGGCGCGGCGGGCCTTGTAGTCGGACAGCATTTTCATAAGCGTGACCGTGGATTTGCGAGGGTCCACGGGGCCGCTGGTGCTCCATCTGCCGGTAGGATTCGGCATATAGTGGGAGAAGACGAATACATTATAGCCGTCCGGCACTTCGCAGAGCCGCTCGGCAAGCCACTCGAGCTGCGGGGTGTCATAGCAGTAATACTCGGGGCCGAGGGTTTCGGTGGCCTGGCTGTTGAGTATGAATATGCGCGTCTGCTTGGCAGGGATGTCATACCAGCACCAGCACTGCCCTTCGGTGAGGTGCAGATTGCCGCCTGCGGCCTCCAGGGACGGTTTCTGGAACCAGTCGCTGAGCATTTCGGAGCTGTAGTGGGTACCCTCTCCGCCGTCCCAGTCGTGGTTGCCCGCCGCATAGAGGAACACGCCCTTGTAGAGGAACATCTGCTCGCGGATCCTGTCGATGATGTACTTGGAATACTTGATGGAGCTGCCCGCCGGCTGCAGGTTCACGCCGAGGTCGCCGAAGTTCGCCATGAAGTCGAAATGGAAGAGATCGTCGGCGGTGACGGTGTAGCCGATGTGCCGCCAGGTCTCGCGGCCGGTGGTGTGGATGTCCGTGAGTATCGGGAACACCACGGTCTCGTCGTCACCCTTCCAGGCCGCATAGCGCCCGTAAGCCTCGCGGATCTGCTCCTTCATTGCGTCCGGAATCTCGTCCGGACACGGCTCCCGGTAGTTGCGGAACGGGGTGGACGGGGTAGTGTACATCAGGTTCACATCTTCGCCCTTGTCGAATTCGAAATACTCCAGCCTCAGGTCGTGGATGCCCTTTCCGAGGTCCACGGTACAGGTGGTGAGATGTGCCCCGCGCGCGCCGTCGTCATCTATGAGCAGATTGCCGTCCACGAAGAAGCGGGAGCCGTCGTCGGTGGTGAGGTAGAACGTGTAGGTCTCGGGCTTGGCTACATCGAACTTGGCAGTGAAGAGGACGGCATAGTGGTCGGCCTCGCTGCCGGGCAGGTCGGTCAGGGAGAAGTCCGGGAGCACGCCCTCGGCATCCGGCTCGCCAAGTGTCGAGAAATCAGGCAGTTGGCGCTCCATGTAGTCGGCATAGTACTGGTAGTGGACCTCGCGCTTGAACTCCTGTTTGCAGGAGGTGGTCAAAGCGGGGGTCAGAAATAATGTGACGAAAATCAGCAGGGGGTTGAATTTGAACGAGGTGGTCATATCAGTGGTTATTATTTAGCTCGAATCCAGTTCATCATATTGAGGCTGATGCCGAAGTTGACGGTCCACGCGGGCGAAGAAAAAGCCAGCCCGGACCCTGAAAAGTTGACGCGCCGGAGGTCGGTGCGGGCGACGTAGAAGCGGGTGCGGAAGGTGAATTCGCTGAGCGAAGTCATGCCCCAGCGCCGGTCGATCTCGCGGTGCAGCTTGAAGTCGGATGCAATGCCGGCCTGCAGGCGAAGGCCGGACACCTCGTCGCTCTTCTTCAGTTCACCGCTGTTGTCGGTACGGTTGCCGGGGTTCTCCGGATAGTCGATGAATCCCACGCCGATGCCGACGAAAGGCATGAACCTGTAGCCCAGCGCATCCTTCACCGTGTAGCCGAAGGAGATGTCCATGCTGCCGCCCTTCTGCTTTTTGCCGGCGGACCAGGAATAGCCGTCCAGCGGAATGTCCTGCCTGAACCGGCCGCCCCAGGCGAGGAGCATCTCCAGGAAGACGTCCACCCGGCCGAACATGAGGTCTCCGCCCATGTTCAGGCCCACCAGCGGGGTGAAATACCGGGAGGCGGGGCCCAGGAAGACCTCGCTGCCCGCACCGATGTGGAAGCCGCTTCCGAACCTGGTCGGGTAGAGCAGGAAATCAAGGTTCGACGCGGCATCCTCGAGGCTGTCGAGCTCCGCCCGGACCTTATCGGCGTAGAAGCGGACGGCACTCGTGTCCGTACCCTGCGCCGTCTCCTCTTCCAGTTTGTTGATGAAGTCGTCGGCCACCCCGAGATGGAAGCCATAGACGTCCCGGAAGCTGAATTTCGCTCCCGCCATTATCTCATTGTCGGCACGGCGGCGGCATACTTCCACGTAGTCGAAACTCGTCTGCAGGTTGGTGAGCATGCCCTCGTTGATATGCACCGGATCTATCCAGGAACGGAACGGATCCATATATGTCCTGGTGCTGGGCTGGTAGAAGGAGGTGTTGCCCACCGTCAGCTTCGAGTCCTGCACGTCGAATCCGTCGGATCCATATATGTCCTGGTGCTGGGCTGGTAGAAGGAGGTGTTGCCCACCGTCAGCTTCGAGTCCTGCACGTCGAATCCGTACAGGAATTCGCACATGTGCGTATCGCTCTTTCGCGTGGAGAAATTCCTGCGGGTCAGCGGACCCTGATCCCAATAATACAGCGACGTCGACATTCTCACCTGCCGTCGGCCGCCATAATTCTGTGTCTCCGGGGGACGATTATAATTCTGACCCCAGTCCTGACCCCCGTCTGACAAATAACCGGGGGCTGGCTTTTCGGGGGCTGGAACAATGGCTGTTTTGTCCCCGGACACGGCCTTCAGTCCCGCTTCGTACTTTCCCTTCTCCACGCGGACGAACCAGCCAATCTTTGGACTCAGGGTGAAAGTCGCAGAATCTTCCTGGACGCCGACGATGCCGCCGACGAGTTCCATGTCGGTCTCGCTTACCAGCTCTCCGGACGGCGTCACCACCTTATATTTGAACGGCACGCAGACAGTCTCCGACATCATCGTTTTGGTGACGGGGACCTTCTCGCCGGTCCGGCCTTTCCCGTCGAACGGGAAGAACTTCAGGAACCAGCCGTCCACATCCGTGGGCTTAGGCGGATTCTTAGCACAGGAAGCCCCCTGGATGGTCCTGGGGCGGGTCTTGCACACGATGTCCTTCCAGAACCAGTAGTCGGGATGACCCTCCGCGGCGGCCACGAACTCATTCAGTATGGGGTCCAGCATGTCCGCCCACCAGCCGAGTCCGAAATTGGACAGCGCCCTGGCCTTCTGCTGCACCTTGCGCCAGTCTTCGGGGGTGCCGGTGAGGGTGATGGACGGGATG
>CADAFW010000194.1:2950-3589 GCA_902787295.1 uncultured Bacteroidia bacterium | reverse complement strand
TCTTCCCATTTCCCCTTATTTGTATAATTATTACAATTAAGGTTTTTTTATGTTCAATCGTTTATTCAACGCCGTTGCCGCCGCTGTCCTGGCGGCCGCTACCGTCATTCCCGCCGTCGCGCAGGAAACTCAGGATTCAGTCCGTGTCGAACGCCTCCAGGAGGCCGTGGTCGGGGCCGTACGTGCTCCCAAGGACGCCCCTTTCGCGGTTGCCAACGTCAGCCGCAGGGAACTGCAGGATTTTTCCGTAACCGGCATCGAACTGCCTGTGCTCTTCGCCCGCACGCCCGGAGTGCTCGCCTGGAGCGAGAACGGCGTGGGCACCGGCACCAGCTATATGCGCATCCGCGGCGCCGGCGGCTCCCGCATCAACGTAACCCTTGACGGCGTGCCCCTCAATTCCCCCGAGGACCAGACCGTCTTCTGGGCCAACATGAATTCCTACGGCACCCTGCTCGGCAGCGTGCAGATCCAGCGCGGCGTGGGCAGTTCCACCAATGGCGACGGTGCCTTCGGAGGCACCATTGCGCTCGGCACCAAGGCTCCTTCGCTCGTGCCGACGGCGGAGGTTTCCGCTTCCTATGGGTCATACAACACCGCCAACTGGGGCGGAAGCCTGTCCAGCGGCCTGCTCCTGGG
>CADAFW010000194.1:0-2897 GCA_902787295.1 uncultured Bacteroidia bacterium | reverse complement strand
CTGTCCTACAAGCTGCTCGGCAATTTCGAGAACACCGGCCAGGCGTGGAACGGCGTCACCTGCGGCAACGACAACTACAGCCTGAATTCCTATGACGGCATAAAGACCTACAAGGATATGTGCGATGCCGGCCTGGGTCTCTTCAACACCCTTTATGAGGTGCTCCCGGGCGCGGAGGACTATACCGTCCTGCACAATGATGACGGGAGCTATCTCGTAGAGCGCTACCGCATGGCCGACGGCTCCTTGTGGCCGCGCACCACGGACAATTTCTGGCAGACCCACCATATCCTGAACTTCGCCTGGAACATAGACGACTGCTGGAAACTTTCCGTTTCGCCGCACTACACCCGCGGATATGGCTATTACGAGGAATTCCGCTACCATAACAAGCTGGTCAAATACGGCCTGGAATACTTCAAGGATGCGGATGGCAACAAGGTCAAGAAGACCGATTTCGTCCGCCGCAAAGGCCTCAGCCAGGACACTTACGGCGTCGTAGCCAACCTTTCCTGGAAGAAGGACGCCTGGGACGTGGTGGGCGGCCTTTCGGTGCAGCAGTTCAAGGGCAACCATTTCGGTTTCCTGACCTACGCTGCGAATCCGGCGGTTTCTTCCAAGTACGGCATCTCTGCCGACAATCCGCTGAAATACTATGATTCCGACGCTTCCAAGCTGGATGCTGGTGCCTTCGTGAAGGCTTCCCTGGCCCTGTCAGAGGCCTGGAGCGTATTCGGCGACCTGCAGTACCGCCACGTGGACTACAAGTCGGACGGCTACAACGACAAGTACGTGGTGGACGATGACGACGTTCCCCACAGGCACGTCCTCGACATCGATGTCCATTACGATTTCTTCAATCCCAAGGCGGGTGTGAATTTCCACAGCGGGCCGCACCGCGCTTTCGCCTCCTTCGCGATGAGCCATCGCGAACCGGAGCGCAACAATTTCACCGACAACGGCAAGTATCCCGCTCCGCGCGCCGAGCGCCTGCTGGACTGGGAAGCCGGTTATCAGTTTGCCGCGCGCAGTTTCAGGGCCGGGGCCACATTCTATTATATGCGCTACAAGGACCAGCTGGTCCAGACCGGTGAATTGAGCGACATCGGCGAGGCCCTGACCACCAACATTCCCGATTCCTACCGTCTCGGTGCTGAGCTGACCGCCGGCTGGGACCTCACCCGCTGGCTGACGCTCGAGGGCAACGCCGCCCTGAGCCGTAACCGCCTGCTGGATTTCGACGAGTACGTCGAGGACTGGGACGATTGGAAAGACAACCCCGATGCGGCGAAGTACCACTGCGACGGTAACGGTGACAAGATGCGCCAGATCCATTATTCGGACAAAGCGCTTGCCTTCTCTCCGGATGCTATCCTGAACGGTTTCGTGAACCTGCATTTCGGAGGCTTCAGCGCCGTCTGGCACACGGGCTACGTGAGCCGTATGTATCTGGACAACAGCGAAAACGCCGACCGCTCGCTGCCTGCCTACAGCCTTTCCGACCTCAGCCTGGGCTATAAGATAAAGCCGCGCAAGGTGGTGAAAGAGATAGATCTCGGCGTGGATTTCCGCAACGTCTTCTCCGCCCGTGCGGCGCAGAGCGGCTGGGTGTACAGCGCCGTCAGCGAGAGTTCCGGTTACACGCCCGACAAGCGCTATTATCAGCTCGGTTTCGTGCCCGTCGCTCCGCTCACCATCCTCGGTCACGTCGCATTCCGCTTCTAGCCTATGGACACCCTGCGTTTCCTGGACATCCTCGGCTTCGTCGTCGGCCTGGTTTACCTGATCCTCGAGTACAAGGCGAGCATCTGGCTGTGGCTGGCGAGCATCATCATGCCCGCAATCGATATGGTGCTGTACTACAAGGCCGGCCTGTACGCCGATTTCGGCATGGCCGTATATTATTGCCTTGCAGGGGTTTACGGCTATTTGTCCTGGAAACTGTTCAAGCGCTCTTCCGATGATGCGAAGCGCGGGGAGCGGCCGGTGACGCGTTACCGCAAGTCCCACATACTGCCCTCCGCGGCGGCACTTCTGCTGCTATGGTTCGGGATATGGTGGATGCTGACGCACTGGACCGATTCCACCGTTCCCGTTGCCGATGCTTTCACCACCGCCCTGAGCATCGTCGCTCTCTGGGCCCTGGCGCAGAAATATGCGGAGCAGTGGCTCCTGTGGCTGGTGGTGGACGCCGTATGCTGCGTCCTCTATGTCCGCAAGGGCATTCCGTTCAAGGCCGCCATCTACGGCATCTACACCGTCGTGGCAGTCCTCGGCTACCGCAAATGGCTCAGGATGATCCCGGAGTAAGCCCGCTGCTTATCACGGCCGGCGAAAGGCTGATACCCGCAAACCTTCGCTGCGCTCATCCCTCCCACCGCTTCGCGGCGGGCCCCTCCCGTTTACGATGCCACGGGTGGCACGGGTTTGCCAGGGTATTCAGCCTTTTGCCGGCCGGCCACAGGATCGTCTGCGCTCCGCAGAGAAAGCCCTTTCACTCCGACAGCCGTTAACCATCATTTCAGGCTGGCGGGGTGAAAGGGCTTTCTGCCAGATAATCCGCTATTCAGCGGGGGAGAAGTCTTCTTTGCCGACGCCGCAGACGGGGCAGACCCAGTCGGCGGGAAGGTCTTCAAAAGCGGTTCCGGGGGCGATGCCGTTGTCAGGGTCGCCGACTGCGGGATCGTACTCGAATCCGCAGATGTTGCATACGTACTTTTTCATATTGTTATGGGTTGGGTATTTAAAGCCGTCGAATGTAATTCGCTGATACACTGCTTTTTACAGTATTCGACCGCTCTGAAAACGGAGCGGTCAAAATGCATAAGTCATTGAGAATAAGGATTATCCATTCGACGCACACAAACTGCCGGTATCTACAGTATCGCCTCCACCAT
>CADAFW010000193.1 GCA_902787295.1 uncultured Bacteroidia bacterium | reverse complement strand
GGCATTTCTGATCGATCAGCCTCAACGGCAAGGGATTCCGGGTGACTGCTCCGACAGCCGCCCGCGGACGGCGTCATCGGCCACGGTGAAGATGGTATGGCCCACCGCGTCGAAATCGAAGACCAGTCCGCACAGGCGCTTCAGCGCGTCGTCGTCCCAGCCGGAACCGTTCACGTGGATGTCCATGATGGCGTGGCAGGACAGCTTGCGAAGTATGCCGTCGAGCTTTCCCTCCCAGTCCCCGGAAGGGTCGAGGTCGAATGAGATCTCCTGCGCGCCGTTGGCGACTGCCGCACCGAGTTCGCCCAGGTCGTTGCTATGGAAACGGATGCGGTCTTCCGGCATCTCCGCCAGCGGCGGGCAGATGGCGCTTCCGCCCGGACGGTATTTCCAGGGACGGCGGCCTATCTCTATGTATTCGGAATGCATCGCCGGCGGATTGCCGTATCCGGCGGGCTTGAGGTACTTTTCCTTGGGATCGAAGGTCACGTCCATCCAGCGCACCCTGGAGCGGAGATTGCCCAGGATCCTGCCGCTCGGGGCCACCACGCAGGAGCAGCCACCGAGTTTGGAGCGGCGTCCCATGGAGACGGACGCACGCACGAGGTAAGCCCCCGTGTTGTAGGCGCAGAAGGAATTGATGATGTCCAGCGCGCGGAACGGGTCGCTGCGCTGATGCGAACAGCCTATGATCACGTCCGGCTTCCAGCGGGCGATATTGGAGTAATTCTCATAGAAATAGAAGTCGTAGCAGGTCAAGAAGGCATAGCGCACACCCTCGATGTCCATCATCAGCGGCTTGGTCCATTCCATGTTGGTGGACTTGTCCAGGCCGTATTTCTTCCACTCCCCGGCCGTCAGGTGCTCCTTGTAGTATTTGCCTATGAGATTGCCTTCGCGGTCGTACACGAAGGTGGCGTTGCGCGGCACCTCGCAGCCGGTGTCGATGCAGCCCACGAATACCAGCGCCTTGCAGCGGCGTGCGGTCTCGGAGCAGGCATTGAGCAGGACGGGGCCGTATTCGCGCGCTATCTTCAGGAAGTCCGCGGGATCGGGAGTCGCACCCGGCACCTCGCTGAACTCCGGCAGCACGATGATGTCCAGGCCGGGCTTGCATTTGTCGAGGGCCTTGATGGTCCATTCGAAGCTCTTGTCCAGGCCGGGGCGGTCCTGTGCGAAGAGGGGCTGGATGACGCGGGCCTTCATGGGCGCCGCAAGCGCAGATGCCGCCGAGAGCAGCAGCGCGGCTATGGTCAGGATACGTTTCATTCTGCTGTGGCTTTAGCTTTATTTCCAAACAATCTATTGATAATCAGGGCAATGGCTCCGTCACCCGTAACGTTGCAGGCCGGGCCGTAGCCGTCCAGCGCGAGATAGAGCGTCATCACCAGGGCGGTCTGCTCGGGGGAGAATCCCATGATGGACTCGAGCAGGCCGATGGATGCCATCAGCACGCCGCCCATCACCCCGGGAGCAGCCACGGCGGCGATGCCCTGCATCAGCACGAAATGCACGTACACGGCGAAGGGCAGCGGGGTGCCGGTCAGGTAGGCCACGGCGATGGAGGAGACGGCCAGCTTGATGGTGGAGCCGCACATATGCACGGTGGAACAGAGCGGGATGGTGAAGTCCACGATGTCGTCGGGGATGCCGTTCTTGCGCGTGCACTCCGAGGTCACCGGGATGGCAGCCGAGGAAGAGCAGATGGAGAAGGCCGTGAAATAGGCCGGGAGCATGTTCCAGAGGCACTTGAACGGGTTCTTGCCGGCAATTCCGCCCGCGATGCAATACTGTATTATAAGGTAGATGACGGAGAGCACCACGCCGGTCAGGATGATCTTGGCGCCGGAGCCGAGCACGACGGCCACCACTCCCCTGGCGCTCATCTCACAGATCATCGTGAACACGTACCAGGGCAGCATCGGGATGATAACGCGCTCTATGGTGAGCCTCACTATGTTGCCGAATTCGTCGAAGCCCTTCCTGAGGCCGCCGGCGTCCGTGACGATGATGCCCACGCCTATCATGAAGGACAGGAGCAGGGCGGTGAGCACGTCGCATATCGGCGGGATCTTGAGGTCGATATAGGGCAGGAATTCCTTGGCCGTGGCGGCGTCTCCGGACAGTTCGCCCGCCGTCAGGTAAAGCGGGAGCAGGTTCGAGCCGCAGACGTGCGCGAAGAAGCCGGCGCAGATGGTGGAAAGGTAGGCTATGCCCATCACCGTCAGGAGCATCTTGCCCGCGCCCTTGCCCACGTGGGCTATCGCCGGGGTCACGAGGCCCAGGATCAGCAGGGGGATAATGAACTTGAGGAGCTGCGCGAACAGGACGTTGAAAGTCTTGAAAATGCGCACCAGCACCTCCGGGGCCACCAGCCCCAGGAGCGCGCCGCCCGCTATGGCTGCGAGCACCTTCAGGAACAGGCCTGGTCTGAACTTCTTCATCGGTCGGAACTGGTTTCCCGTAAAGTTAGCAAATATCTGCGAGCAGTCCCGTAAATCTGGCGCGGATGTCGCCGAGAATCTTGCGCCAGTCCTTCAGCGTACCGTCCAGATTGTCGGAAACGGCCTTCAGGCAGCGGAATTCCAGGCCGTGCGTCTTGCAGAACAG
>CADAFW010000192.1 GCA_902787295.1 uncultured Bacteroidia bacterium | reverse complement strand
GATCTCGGCGGCGTAGACCACGTCCTCCCGGTCCGCGGCGGTGTACATCGCGCCGGTGACGGCGGGCAGCTGCTCCCCGTCGAAGCCCGGGATCCGCCACGCCTCCGGCAGCGCGGCTGCGATTTCGGCGATGAAGGCGTTGCCCCGCTCGGCCAGCGCCGCCACGTCCACGTCCAGCGGCGTGCGGGCGTCGTAGGTCTTGCCGTACAGCTCAAAGGCGCCCGCCTCGGCCTCGCCGGGGGTGAACGCCATGGCCGCTTCCTCCATCAGCCGCTCGAGCCCGCCGGTCACGACCCGGGACGCAGCCGAGGCCTGGTCCCAATCGCAGCCGGGATCGGCGCTGACGAGTATGTAATTCGGGAACAGCGTGCTGACGACGGCAAAGCCATCCCCGGTCTTCTCCCCGGCAAAGGACAGCGCGGCGCCGTCCTCCAGGGTCACGTCGTACTGGAAGCCCTCGTCCGCAAGGACCAGGCTGTCCCTGGAGCCGTCCAATCGGGACAGCAGCCCCTCCAGCAGGCTGGCATGCTCCTCCCCCAGCTCCAGGCCCTCCAGCACGGCGCGGGCGGTCTCCAGGTCCACGGTCATCGCGCCCGTGACGGTGATCGACGGAAATTCCTCCGCCCAGGCGGCCCCGCCCGTCAGGGCCAGCAGCGCCGCCAGCAACATCGCAAACATCCTCTTCATGGCATCATTCCTCGCTCAGCCTCCCGCGCCTTTGGCAGGAGCGCATTCTCCCGGTTCCGCGCGGATCGACCCAACGCGACCCGCTTACCCGACCATTATAGCATTTTTTTCCGCGCAATATCCAATACAATCTCGTCGGATTTGAGAAGAATCGATAGTTATTACATATAATTTACCATATCGTCCTTCATCGGGCAGCTGCCACGCGCCTGGATCCGCAATGCCGCAGGATCCTTGACAAACCGAATCGCCCGTGGTATGATTTTATTGAACAAAATTTCATTGAATCCGAATTCAATATAAATGAGGTGAGGACATGTTCGTCGGAAGGAGCGAGGAGCTTCGGCAGCTCGGCGAGGCTTTCAGCAGGGAGCACTCCGCGACGCTTCTCTATGGAAAGCGCCGCGTGGGGAAGACGACGCTGATCAAGCAGGCCCTGGAAGCACAGCAAAAGCCCTGCGTGTACTTTGAATGCCTCAAGGGGACGATGCGCGACAACATCGACGGTTTGACGCAGGAGCTCATCCGCACGGGCATACTCCCCTTTGCGACGCGCTTTTCAAGGATGCAGGATGTCTTCGCATACCTCAACACCCTCCCCCGGCAATTCATCATCGTCATTGACGAGTATCCCTATCTGAAGTCCATGACCGCGCCGGAGGCAGTGGATTCCGCGTTTCAGGCGATCATTGACAACCACCTCGCCAACATCGATCTCGTACTGTCCGGCTCACACATCGGCATGATGCGGGACATGCTCCGGGAGGGCAACGCGCTCTATGGCCGCTTTGACCGCGTCATCCAATTGAGGGAGCTGTCCTACCGGCTGTCCGCCGCCTTCTATCCTTCAAAGGATGTCTATGAGAAGATAGGCTTCTACGGGGTGTTCGGCGGTTCCCCCTTCGTGCTGGAGCAGCTGCGGGATGAAGAATCGCTGCGCGACAACATCATTCGGGCGATACTCAACGAGAGCAATCCCGTCTGCCTGTACGCCTCGCAGCTGCTCATGTCCGACTACTCCAGAAGCGTCAATTCGGAGCGCATATTCGCGGCGATCGGCAACGGCAGGAAGAAATACACGGAGCTTGAAAACCTGCTCGACGTGAAGAAAAACGGGATCCTCTCCAAGCAGCTCAAGTCCCTTCTGGAGCTGGACATCCTGAGGAAGAACGCGCCCATCAACCGCATCGGCGATTCCAAGAAAGTCAGGTACGAGATCAACGACAATCTGATGCGCTTTTTCTTTTCGTATGTGTACAGAAACCGGAGCGCCCTGCAGATGCTCGGCGCAGAGGTCTTCTACGATCAGTACATCGCCCCGACGCTGTCGGAGTTCATCTCGCGCCGCTTCGAGGGACTATGCCAGGACTATTTCTCGATCCTGGCCCATCAGGGAAAGCTGCCCGGCATCCGCAACATCGGCACATATTATTATGACGACCCCGCCACAAAGCGCAACGGCGAGTTTGACATCGCGCTGGACTTCGGCGACGGTTACACGATATGTGAGGCGAAATATCTCAAGAAGCCCATGGAGCCCGATGAAATCCACCGCGAGGTCGGACAGATCCGAGCCATCAAGGGAATCGAAGTATCCCGGATCGGGTTCATTTCCGCCAACGGCTTTGCGCAGAGGGAGGACGGCTTCCTCTATTATACCGGCGACGATCTGTACGCCGATTGAACGCGAGCATGACCTGCATCGGGCGGATATAAATGGATCAGTCCCGCCATTGAGCAAAACACAAGGACCTGATACGACGATCAGGCCCTTGTGTTTTTTGGGGCATACCGGTTCAATTCCGCATTTCAATCAAAGCTTATTACAGTATTAGAGTGTGTTTCTAAATGCAAATCCGGAGGGATTATGCAAGAAGAATACGGATGGACGCCAGATGGACGAAGGCAAGGAAGCGGGAAGCGAGTTTATC
>CADAFW010000191.1 GCA_902787295.1 uncultured Bacteroidia bacterium | reverse complement strand
CAGGAGCAAGGTGATGCCCCGCGCAAGGGACCGTTTTCCCTCATTTCAGGTCCCGGTGCGGGGCATTGCCTTGCGACAGCAAGAAGGAGCGTGTGAGACAGTATTCACAACACGTGAAAAATTATCCGCGTTTTTTTTATATTTGTAGAACTAACGCCTTACCTATGAACAGACATCCCGAATTTGCCATCGACCTGGACAAGATCATCGCAAGCAAGTCCAAGGGCAAAAAACTCCCCGCATTCCTGGTACGCTGGATGAAACGGATCCTGCACGTGGACTTCCTCAACGAATACCTCACCAGAGGCCACGTAGGCGTGGATTTCTGCACGAACGCCGTCAAATATCTGGACGTCACCCTGGACGTGCAGGGCTTCGACAAGATAGACACCACCGGCAGCACCAAATACACCTTCGTGTCCAACCATCCCCTGGGCTTCGACAAGATAGACACCACCGGCAGCACCAAATACACCTTCGTGTCCAACCATCCCCTGGGCGGCATCGACGGAGTGGCGCTCGGCAGCATCGTGGGAGAGGCGTTCGACGGCCATATCCGCTACCTGGTCAACGACCTGCTGATGAACCTCAAAGGCCTCGCGCCGCTGTGCATCCCCGTCAACGTGATGGGCAACATGCAGAGCCGCGACCTGAACACGAAGATAGACGAGGCCTTCGCCTCCGGCGACCAGATGGTGATGTTCCCCGGCAAGCTCTGCTCCCGCAAGATCGACGGCACAAGCTCTGCTCCCGCAAGATCGACGGCAGGATCCAGGACCTGCCCTGGGGCAAGGCATTCGTCCGCAAGAGCGTGATGACCGGCCGCCAGGTCGTCCCAGTCCATTTCATCGCGGAGAACTCCAAGCGCTTCTACCGCATCGCCAACTGGTGCAAGCGCCTGGGCATCAAGTTCAACCTCGCGATGCTCCTGTTGCCCGACGAGATGTACAAGGCGCAACACGGCACCTTCAAGGTGGTCTTCGGCGACCCCATCCCCCCGGAAACCTTCGACAGCAGCCGCACGCCCAACGAATGGGCGCAGTGGGTGCGGGCCAAAGTATATGAACTCTAAACCAGCTACACTATGGAAGAAATTATCGCTCCCGTCGACAAGGCTTTGATCCTGGCGGAACTCACCCCGGACAGACTGCAGCGCACCACCAACCACGGAGGCAACGAAATCTACGTCGTCAACTGGCAGAACGCCCCGAACACCGTCCGCGAGATAGGACGTCTCCGCGAGATCAGTTTCCGGCAGGCCGGCGGCAGTTCGGGCCTCGCGATGGACCTGGACGAATTCGACACCATGGAAAACCCCTACCAGCAGTTGCTGGTGTGGGATCCCGATGCCCAGGCCATCATCGGTGGCTACCGCTACATCCTCGGCTCCGACATCAAGATAGGAGAGGACGGGCAGCCAGTGCTGGCGACCTCCCACATGTTCCATTTCTCGGAAGAGTTCGTGAAGGACTACATCCCGCACACCATTGAACTGGGCCGCTCATTCGTGACGCCCGACTACCAGAGCTCCAAGGCCGGAGCCAAGGGACTCTTCGCCCTGGACAACCTCTGGGACGGACTGGCTACGCTGATGGTGCACCACCCCAACATGTACTTCTTCTTCGGCAAGATGACGATGTACCCGACCTACGACCCGCTCGGGCACGACCTGATCCTGCACTTCCTGTGGAAACATTTCGGCGGCAGCGAAGACCTCGTCCAGCCCATCGACCCGGTGATCCCCAAACTGGACCCCCGCGCAGCAGGCCTCATCCTGAAGGAAGAGGAATTCAAGAAAGACTACGTCTGCCTCAAAGACGCCCTCAAGACGCTTGGAACGGCCATCCCGCCGCTCTTCAACTCCTATATGCAGCTCTCGCCCACGATGAAGATGCTGGGCACCGCCGTGAACCACGAATTCGGAGAAGTGGAGGAGACGGCCATCCTGATCAACTTCGATGAGCTGTATCACGAAAAGAAGTCCCGCCACGTAGAATCCTACATGAAGGAACTTCTCATAAAGCTGAAGAACCGTTTCCCGAACCTCAGCAGCAATTTCAAGGATGTGCTGATCTCCAAGATGAACAAGCGCCGCTCCTCCAGCCTTTCCCGTTGGCACAGGAAAAAGGGGAAAGAGGAATAGGCGCTCCTTCCGGAAATCAGATCCTCTTCAGTATCTCCTCGGTCTGGGCCTCGTAGCCCGGCTTGCGGAGAAGGGCGAACAGACGTATGCCGAGATGCCGCAGGCGAATTCGAAGAAATAGAAGATGGCGCCGAGGCTGGCCTCATCGATCCTGTCTATGCTGACCTCCATCTGGGGCACGCCGCCGTCGATGTGGGCGAGCTTGGTGCCGAGCTGGGCCATCGCATTGCAGTGGTTCACGTGCTGGCCGGCGAGGTAGTTGAGCTGGTCGAGGTTCTGCGCGTCGGAACCGATCACCACGCTCCTGTTGGAGTTCTCGATGTTGATGACGGTCTCGAACATCACGCGGCTGCCCTCCTGGATGAACTGTCCCATCGAGTGGAGGTCGGCGGTGTTGGTGACGGATGCGGGATAGATGCCCTTGCCTTCCTTGCCCTCGGACTCGCCGTAAAGCTGCTTCCACCATTCTGCGAGATAGGTGAACTTGGGATTGTAGACCACGAATATCTCGATAGCCTTGCCGAGTCCGGAGTGGAGGAGGTTGCGCATCGCGGCATATTCCACGGCGGCGTTGTCGGCACTCTTCACGAGCAGGGCCTCACGCTCTTCGGCGGCACCCTTGAGCATCGCGCGGACGTCGAATCCTGCGAGGACGATGGGCAGGAGGCCCACCGGGGTGAGGACGCTGTAGCGGCCGCCCACGTTGTCGGGAACCACGAAGGTCCTGTATCCCTCCTGGGTGGCGAGGGTCTTGAGGGCGCCCTTGACCGCGTCGGTGATGGCGACTATGCGGCCGGAAGCCTCTGCCTTGCCGTATTTCTGCTCCACGTACTCCTTGAAGATGCGGAAGGCGACGGCGGGCTCGGTGGTGGTGCCGGACTTGGAGATCACGACCACGGCGGTGTTGCTGACCTTCGCGAGGTCCATCAGTTCGGCGAGATACTCTTCCGAAAGGTTGTTGCCGGCGAAGACGACCTGGGGTACGCCTTCGGGACGGATGAACTGGTGGCTGAGGGCCTCGATGGCGCAGCGCGCCCCGAGATATGAGCCGCCAATGCCGATGACTATGACGAGATTGACGCCCTTGGCCTTCCATTCGTCACGGATGGCCTCGAACTCGGCGACAAGCGTCTCGGGGATGTCCACGGGCAGGGTCTTCCAGCCGAGGAAATCGTTGCCGGCGCCGTCTTCGTTCTGAAGCGTGTCGAATGCGGCGAGTGCCTTGTTTACGTAATTCTGATACTCTGCATCTTTGACAAAGGAGCTGCAGCCTCCCAAATCGATCTTAACCATATTCTGCTGACTTGAAATTAGCTTGATTCAAGGACTGCAAAATTACGCAATTATGTTTATTTTTGTGTTGCTAAAACAAATAATCATGAAGAAAGTCATAACAATCCTTGCCGCAGCGCTCGCTATCTGCGCCTGCAGCAGCACCAAGAAGACAGCAGCCCAGAAGGAAAACGGATTCCCCGCATTCGACCAGGGAGGCAAGATAGCCATCGTGGCTCACCGCGGATTCTGGGACTGCGAGGCCGCAGGACACAGCGAGAACAGCATCGCATCACTCAAGGCAGCGCAGGACAACGGATTCTGGGGCAGCGAGTTCGACGTTCACCTCACCTCGGATGACGTGGTGATCGTGAACCACGACGGCAACATCGACGGGCTCAAGATCCAGGAGCACACATACGCGGAACTCAAGGACCACCTCCTTCCCAACGGGGAGCACCGTCCCACCATCGACGAATACCTGGTCCAGGGCGCGAAGAGCAAGAAGACCGTCCTCGTGCTTGAACTCAAGTCCCTGAACACCCCGGAACGCGAAGACCTCCTCGTGGACAAGAGCATCGCAGCGCTCAAGAACCACGGCCTCTATAAGCCGGACAGGGTAGCTTTCATCAGCTTCAGCAAGCATATCTGCGAAAGGGTGGCGGAACTCTGCCCCGAATTCACCAACCAGTACCTCAACGGTGAACTCGGCCCCGACGCGCTCGCCAAGCTCGGCATCAACGGCTTCGACTACCACCAGAAGATCGTCTCCCTCGGCAAGAGCTGGGTGGACAGGGCACACGAACTCGGAATGAGCACCAACGTATGGACCGTCAACAAGGAGAAGGACCTGAACAAGATGATCGAGATAGGAGTGGACGCAATCACCACCAACGCGCCGCTTCTGGCACGTCAGCTTCTCGGAGAAAGGGAATACAGGAAATAGCGCTAGAGCCTCAGCATCCAGCGGCTGATGAGTTCGACCCGCCGCGCGAAGACCGGATAGTTCAGGGTCTCCGCGGTGTCGGTCTTCTTGAAGGTGTTGTCCGTGATTCCGGCGGTGAACATGACGCAGGGCACGCCCTTGTCCAGGAAGGCCTTCTGCTCGCTCACGCGGCGGTAGAACATGTCCGTGAAGCCCTGCGAGCCATAATAATCATAAGTGATGGAAAGCCCCAGGCCAATGTTGCCGTACTCCATGGAGCCGCGGTAGCGCAGGCCGCCGAGGGCTATGATGTAGTCCTGCTTGCTGTCGTCCGGCGGGACCAGGTTGGCCCCCATCGTGTCCAGGTTCACCACCATCACGATGTCGCGGGTCCGGATCCCGATGCGCTCCAGGTAGCGCACCAGTTCCTGCGCACCGGCCATGCCCATATGGTGGCCGTCGGTGGCGGCATAGACGAAGTTCTTCGGCTTTCCGGCGTGCTTCC
>CADAFW010000190.1 GCA_902787295.1 uncultured Bacteroidia bacterium | reverse complement strand
GGGCGGGCTCGGCGGTGGAATACATCGAGGCCCTGAGCGCTTCGGACATGCAGATCTACTGGCCGTACTCCGAAGACTGGGACGGCGAGTCCTACCCCATCGTCACCTTCGACCCCGGATATGGCGCCGAGAGCAACTACGGCTATGAAATCCGCTTCGACGGGGACGGCGTCAAGGTGGTGGACTCGGTCTTCGTGGACGAAGCCGTGGCTATGACCCGCCCCGTGTGGGTGATCAACCGCAACGACGACAGCGCCTTCACTCCGCTGGAACTGCTGAATGCCGTGGAGGCTTCTTCCGTGGCTTCTGCCGCCGGGTGTCCCGCTCCTTCCGCCGCCGGGCGGATGCTGATGATAAAGTCCTTCCAGATGCTGCGGAACTACGATTCCTGGTTCGGCGGGGCCTCCGAATTCTTCGTCAAATGCGGGGCCGTGGACGGCTTCAGGGCCACCACGGACGAAGACCTCAAGAAATACTCCGCCTCGCTGACGGACTTCATGATCTCCGTCAAGCGCAAGCAACTCAAGCTCACGGTGCCGTTCGAGGCCATCCTGCTGTCGGACTTCACGGACCAGATAGACAAGCTCGTATTCCTCATCATCGAAGACGACGGCGGCACCACCACCTCCTGGAAATGCTCCGCCACCGTGAAGTACCAGTCCAAGAACTATGGCTTCGACCTGGACATTCCCTACCACGACAAGGACGACATAGTCTGGCGCGGCCAGCTGTCGAGCACCTTCTTCACCGAAACCCCGGAAGTGACCGGCCGCTTCGGCGACGTCCGAGTCACGTTCAAGGTGAAATAGCGCGGCGGGAGTGCGGCAAGCGAGTCCCTTTTCATAAGAAATGAATATATTTACGATATGAAACGGATTCTGATTATTCTCGCGGGGACGCTGGTGTCCCTTGCCGCATTCTCGCAGAACGTGCAGCTGACCCCGGTGCCTCAGGACAGCGCCGAAGCCCGTCCGGCCCCGATCGATCCTCTGGCCGTCAGACAGTTCGAACTGTCCAACGGGATGAAGGTCTGGGTGAACCAGGACTATTCGCAGCCAAAGGTGTACGGCGCCGTCGTGGTGCGTGCCGGCGGCAAGGACTGCCCGGACACCGGCCTCGCCCATTACCTGGAGCACCTGCTGTTCAAGGGCACTGAGGAGCTCGGCACGGTGGACTATGCCGCGGAAAAGGTCTGGCTCGACTCCATCGCCCTGTGCTACGACAAACTCTCCACCCTCACCGTGGCGGAGGAGCGCAATGCCGTCCAGAAGGAGATAAGCCGGCTCAGCCAGCGCGCCGCCGACTATGCCATCCCCAACGAATTCGACCGTCTCATCGCCCGTTTCGGCGGTACCGGCCTCAACGCGGGCACGTCCTACGACTACACATACTACTATAACTATTTCTCCCCGCAGTACCTGGCCCAGTGGGCGGAGCTGAACAGCCACCGCATGATGCATCCGGTGTTCCGCCTGTTCCAGAGCGAGCTGGAGACCGTGTACGAGGAGAAGAACCGCCAGGCCGACAACACGATCCAGTCCCCGCTGTTCGCGATGATCAAGGAATTCAGCGGCAGCAACCCCTATTCCTACCAGGTCATAGGCAGCACCGAGAATCTCAAGAATCCGCGCCTGGGCGAGATGATGGCCTTCTTCGACAAATACTATGTCGGCTGCAACATGGGCCTGATCCTGTCCGGCGCCATAGACACCGACGGGCTGATCCCCCTTCTCGAGAGCACATTCGGGCGCATTCGCCGTGGAGAAGTCCCGGAGAAAGCCCCGGTTGACGTGCCCCCGATGACCGGCAGCCGCGACGTGAAGATCAAGGCGGAGATCCCGCTCATCAAGATTGCTGTCTATGCCTTCAACGGTCCTACCGACCGCGAAGCCGACGCCCCTGCGCTCGAGCTCGCCACCATGCTGCTCACCAACAGTTTCGGGTCCGGCCTGATGGACTCGCTCGTCACCGGTCACAAGATGCTTCTCGCCGGTGCGCAGCGCATCCCTATGTTCAACGAGATGGGCATCGTGGGCTTCGCCGTAGTGCCGACCATACCTTTCGGTTCGCTCCCGAAGGCGGAGAAACTTTGCTGGGAGCAGATTCGCAAGATCCAGCGCGGCGAGTTCTCCGATGCCGAGGTGGAAACGCTGAAGCTGAAGGTCGTCAGGAATGCCTGGAAGGACCTGGAGACCATAGACGGGCGTTCGCAGCAGATGGTGTCCGTGATGAGTCAGGGACGCGCTTGGGACGAGTACCTCCGCCAGGTCGCGGACATCGGTTCCATCACTCGCGACGACATCGTCAAGGCTGCCAACAAGTACTTCACGGACAAGTACATACGCTTTGAGAAAGTGATGGGGTCCTATCCCAAGGACAAGGTCGCCAAGCCCGACATCCAACCCGTTGTGCCCAAGCACGCGGGCGAGAGCTCGGATTACGCCAGGAAGCTCGAGGCCATGCCGGCGCCGGAAGTTGCGCCCAGGCTCGTCGATATGCGTGGCGACGTCGTGCGCCTGGACGTGACGCCCTACGTCAGGCTCTACCACAAGGAGAATCCGGTCAACGACCTCTTCGACCTGACCATACGCGTCGTCCGCGGGGAACAGGAGGACCCGAAGGTCGTCCACGTGGCCTC
>CADAFW010000189.1 GCA_902787295.1 uncultured Bacteroidia bacterium | reverse complement strand
TACCAGACGATGCTCGGCTTCCCCGAGCCAGGCATCACCGTCCTCGGCGGCGTCGCCCTCAAGTTTTAATTGATATTCGCGGAAAAACCCGTATATTTGCACGCCGTTACGCTCTTGCCGGGCAGGACGGCGTGCATAATTTTGATGGTTCCGTAGCTCAGCTGGATAGAGCAACAGCCTTCTAAGCTGTGGGTCACGCGTTCGAATCGCGTCGGAATCACAAAACCCCGCCGGGAGTTCCCGACGGGGTTTTTCATTCGCATACTGTCATTCTGTTCAGCCGACGACGGTGTATGTCACATCGCCGGTAGCAGGATTGAACGTGATCGTGACGGTGCAGGCGCCTTCTTCGGGGACCTCGAAGGATGCGGCCAGATTGCTGCCGTTCTTGAACACATACACTTCCTTGTAATCATCCGCGCTGAAACTTATGGTCTTGGTGTAGGTGCCGTCGGGCTGCAGGGTCATCACATTCTCCGACAGGACGTCCCAGTTGCAGAAATGGCCGGAGACGACATAATTGTCCACGGTGTACTGCATAATGGCCTCCATTCCATAGCCGAATGCGTAGGCGACCAGCAGCTTTCCGGGGCCGAGAGCCTCGACTACGAAGTTCTCCGCAGGCCAGGACTCGTCCCAGCTGTGGTTCTTGACCACCTTCATTTCAATCGAGGCCGGAGCGCTTACGGCGTACTCCTTGTAGAAGTAGCCTTCGTTCTCAAGATACTGCATATCATTGGCAGTCAGGGAAGGGTCCCATGCCTTTCCGAAAAGGATGTCATCCTCTCCGGCCGCCGTGCCGCCGGTGGAGCCGGCAACGGTGAAGGAAACCTCAATGGTCTGCTCCGCAAAGGAGGTGGAAATCTCGCCCGTGTTGGGATTGAAAATCACGGTGAGGATACCCATGGCGGGCACCTCCGCCTCATAGTTGCCATACTCCGGCCAGCAGACATCCCAGTTCCCGTCCAGCACGACCTTGAGAGCCACGTTAGGATCCGCGCCGAAGAAAGGAACCTCGTAGGCGTATGTCCCGTCGGACTGCTTGGTCATGATGTAGCTGTCGTCGATTCTCCAGTAGTTGAAGCTGCCGGAAAGATAATAGTCCGCATCCGGCGCTTCAGCAGGCTCGAAGGAGGTCGTTATCAGATTATTATTTGGAGTATAATAAATGGTGAGGTTTCCGAAGGCAGGTATGCTGACGTTGTAAGCAGATTCATAATTGTCAGGATAGACATATTCCCAGCTGCGGTCTTCTACAATCCGGAAATTCAGGCTGCCGGGGGTCAGGCCGGTGTAAGTGATCTTGTATCTGCCGTCCGGCTGGTACGTCATGTCGTTCTCCGGAGTCCAAATCTGCCAGGAACTGCCGAACACGGCTGAACGGTCGCCGACGACGGTGTACACCGTCTCGATGTCGATCTCCTCCTCGTCATATTCCATCTCGGCATAGATATCCCCGTACAGAGGGTCGTATTCGATGTTCAGCGTACCGTCCGCCCAGGCGGTGACGATGCGGTTGTCACCCTCGGGGATAGCGTTCTCCCAGGAGCGGTTCTTGACCACTTTGAAGTAGATTATGTCACCTTTCTTCAAGCGATAGCTCTTCTTGAAGACGCCGTCCTCAGGGACCATGTCGTTGGCGGACTCATAGTAGTCCCAAGCCGTACCGAAGACACGATCGGGGCCGGTCTCGCCCAGGGGACCGCTGCATCCCACCACGGTGTACCTGACAAGCTGCATTTTCACGGTGCCCTCATAATACATCCCGCTGTCGAAGCGGACATCCTCCTTTAAGCATTCGTAGTAACGTCCGTTTGTTCCCTGCGCACAGAGATAATAATTATACCAGCTCGAGAAATTCAGCATGCAGAGGGAGACGAACAGTTCATCCGTGGGTGTAGCAGGAACGGCAGTGGCGGCGCCGTATTCGACGTCGAAAGCTGAACCGTAACTTGTCAACTTGCTATACAGGCAAGGTGCGGAGACCGTGAGGGAGCGGACGCTCATGGGATTGCCGAGCTCATCGCAGATCTTGAATCTGACGATTGCCTGATAGTTCTCGAACGAGGCCTCTTCCGTGGTGACGCGGCCATCCGCCTTGGTTTTCACGAATACTGAAGTTCCGGCAGTCTCATGCTCCCTGGCAATGCCTTCGAGAGTTCCGTCCTGCAGGGAATATGACATGTCGCCCTTGCCGTGGTAAAGCAAAAAGACACGGTCGCCGACCTCGAGCCCGCTGATGTCCACGGTGCCCTCCAGCGTCGTGCTGGTGTTACCGTATTCGGAGGGGACAAGGTAACCGAGGCATCCCTGTCCCTCTGTGGAAAAGACCTCCACGGTATCGTCTGCCTCCCAGAAGGCATCGACGTAACCCTCCTTGAGCTCGAGTCCCTTGGTCACGGCAGCTTTGGAGGCGCTTACGACGAGGGTCCCCTTGACGGAGGTATCCGCTGCGAATTCTTCCTGTACGGTCACCTTGGAGCAGGAAACCGTCAATGCGGCCGCGAGGAGCGCAATTGCGAAAAATGCTTTCTTCATGCTTACGTCCTCCCTTTACCACTCGAATTCATCTCCCGGATAGTACGGGTTGCGTTCTCCACTTCCGTCGACATAGTCGTCGGAGCCCTGAAGGATCTGGCAGAAGAGGTGCTCCTCGAGCATCTC
>CADAFW010000188.1:4581-4976 GCA_902787295.1 uncultured Bacteroidia bacterium | reverse complement strand
CGGCAGCCGGCTCGCCTTCCCATCTCGATGTCGAAGGCGGTGTCGCCTATGACCACAGATTCTTCCGCACGTGCGCCCAGCCGGTCAAGCACATAAAACACAGTATCGGGTGCGGGCTTCGGGACCGGGGCGCAATCCACGGTGCCCAGGACGCTGAAATATTGCCTGATGCCGTGCGACTCCAGCAGGTTCACAAGGGATTCCCTGCCCCTGGAAGTGGCGATTGCAAGCACGTAGCCGGAGGCACAAAGATCAGAAAGGGTCTCCTTGATATCCGGGAACAGGACAATGTGCTCCGGAGCCTTCTTGAAAAACAGTTCGCGATACACCCTTTCCCCTTCGTCGAGCAGTCCGTCCGGGATGCCGGAGGCCTTCAGCGAGCCCTTGAGGGGCAG
>CADAFW010000188.1:2769-4549 GCA_902787295.1 uncultured Bacteroidia bacterium | reverse complement strand
AGGTATTTTGGCTTCACTGAAACAAAGGTAAGCAAAAAATGGTATCTTTGCTGACGTATGAAGAAGGGCACAAAGATAAAGATCGGCATCGGGGCGGCGGTGGCAGTCGCCGTAGCCATTGCCGGCATCATCCTCGGCTCGCGCCATGAGTTCCACGCCGTGACGCTGACCGTCGCACTCATATTCATAGGTATCCTGCTTCTCGGATTCCTCATCTGGAAGGCATTCATCAAGGGCGGAGCGGAGGACCTGAAGCGCGAGAAGAGCCGCAGCCGCGACCTCGAGCAGGAAATCAAGTCCCTCAGGATGACCGTCCAGGCCTATGAGAGGGAGCGCGAAGAACAGCTCCATACGAAACTGAACATCGTGCACATCAATCCGGTCCTGCACGTGGCCGTGATGAGCATAGACACGGCATTCACCAGGACCTATATCCGCGAAAGCGAAGACGGCATAACCTTCAACGGCGCACTGCGCACGGACATCTGCGCCGACTACGGCATAAGGATGGAGGACGCGAGATTCAAATACGACCCCGCGACCAACACCCTCAACGTGGCCAACTTCAATCCCGGCTTGATCTCATATTCCAAGAAGCAGCTGACCTGGGACATCGCCAGAAGCTACCGCACCCGCACCATACTCGGACACGAGATAGTGACGGTCTCGGACAAGGCCTGCGAGGAATTCACCAAGAAGACCTGCGAAACCCTCCGCACCGAGCTGGAAAAGGAGATCGACGACAGGCAGATCACGGAATTCGACTGGCTCTCCCCCGCCATCACCGGAAGGGTCACCGAAGTGCTCAAACTGCTCGTCGGCGATGAAAGGGTCAACATACGCATCGCAGAAAGCAGCGAGGCCGACGATACCTACGTCAGCCTCAGCGCATTGAAGGCGCAGCTCTCCACGCCCCTTATCGACGGACAACAGCAGTAGCCGCTCACTCCCCTGCCGGAATGGCAGATTCAGCCTGTGGGACTGGATCCATCCGGTCTCCCCTTATTTTATCGATGATGAGCGAAAGCGCACCGTCGCCGGTCACATTGCCCGCAGTACCGAAGCAGTCGAGGGCGATGTAGATGGCGATGATGAGTCCCTGCATGTTCGCATCGAATCCCAGCATCGAAGATATGACACCCAGCGCGGCCATAACGGCGCCGCCGGGCACTCCCGGAGCGGCCACCATGGTGATTGCGAGCATCAGTATGAACCCGGCATAGGTTCCGAGATCGATGGCCGTACCCATTGTGAATGATACAGCGAACGAGCAGGCGGTGATCTTCAGGATGCTGCAGGGCATATGCACCGTGGCGCAGAGCGGGATGGTGAAGCCGGCGACCTCCGGACGCACGCCGAGCTTCTTGGTGCAGTCCAGGGTGACGGGGATGGTGGCGGCGGAAGACTGGGTGCCGAGCGCCGTCGCATAGGCCGGGAGCATCGTGACGAGCGCCTTGAACGGGTTCTTGCCGGAGATGGCGCCAGCGATCAGGAACTGGCAGATGAGCACGCCCACGTGCAGCACCAGGATCACTATGATTATCTTGATGAACACGCCCACTACCGATGCGACCTGGCCCTCCACGCCCATCTTGAGGAAGATGCCGTAGATGAAGACCGGCAGGCAGGGAATGATGAATTTCTTGATGGTGATGTTGATGATGCTGCGGAAATCGTCCAGGAAGCCTTTCAGCGGCTGGTTCGGGAGGGCGGCGCTGCCCAGGCCGAGGATGAACGCGAACACCAGCGCGGTGACGACGTTGATGAAGGCCGGCATCTG
>CADAFW010000188.1:0-2712 GCA_902787295.1 uncultured Bacteroidia bacterium | reverse complement strand
GTGGACAGGTATGCCAGCAGCACGGTGTAGAGCAGCAGCTTGCCTGCTCCGCGGCCGAGATCCGCGATGGCGGGGGCCACGAGCCCGATGATCAGCAGCGGGATGAACATCCCCAGGAAATTGCTGAAGATCGAGTTGAAGGTTTCGAAAATGCGTGCGGCCCACATCGGGAAGAAGAGGGAGCACACGATGCCGAGCACGATGGCGATAAGAATCTTTGGCAGAAGCCCGAATTTGCGCATATCAACTGATTTTACTGTAGTCTCTGAATACGTATTTGTCCTTGCGGAGTTCGCGGGAAAGGAGCTCGTTTTGCGGGAGGGAGAGCGTGGGATCGGCATCCAGCACGTGCGAAGCCACCCCGCGGGCCTCTTCCAGCAGGCGACCGTCCTTTGCCAGGGAGGCGATGCTGAGGTTGAACGGCAGGCCGCTCTGCTGCGTGCCTTCCAGGTCGCCGGGACCCCTCATCCTCATATCCTCCTCCGCTATGTCGAAGCCGTTTTCCGTCTGGCACATCAGGTCCAGGCGGTGCTGCGCCTCCTTGCTCGTCTTGACGTCCTTGACCAGGATGCAGTACGACTTGTCCGCACCGCGGCCCACCCTGCCCCTCAACTGATGGAGCTGGCTCAGGCCGAAACGCTGGGCGCTCTCTATGACCATCACGCTGGCGTTGGGCACGTCCACGCCCACCTCGATGACGGTGGTGGACACGAGTATCTGCGCCCTGCCGGCTGCGAACGCGGCCATGTTGAAATTCTTCTCTTCATTGCTCTGCTGCCCGTGCACGATGGCTATCTTGTACCCCTCACTCAGCGGGAAACGCGCAATGATGTCCTCGTAGCCCCGTTCCAGGTTCTGCATGTCCGTCTTCTCGCTCTCGAAGATCATGGGGAACACGACAAACACCTGCCTGCCGGCGGCTATCTCCTTCTTCATGAAACTGTACATCGCAGGGCGCTTGGACTCCCCTATGCACATGGTCTGCACAGGCTTCCTGCCGGGCGGCATCTCGTCTATGACGGATACGTCCAGGTCGCCGTAGAGAGTCATCGCGAGGGTCCTGGGAATGGGGGTCGCGGTCATCACGAGCACGTGCGGAGGCACTCCGTCCGGACCTTTCGCCCAGAGGCGCGAGCGCTGGTCCACCCCGAAACGGTGCTGCTCGTCTATGACGGCGAGTCCCAGCGCCTTGAAACGGACGGGATCCTCTATCAGGGCGTGGGTGCCGACTATAATGCCTATGCTGCCGTCCTCGAGGCCCGCGTGGATCTCGCGGCGCTCCCTGACGGAGGAGGCGCCGGTGAGGATGGCGCATTTTACCGATGTCGGTGCGAGGTATTTGCTTATGTTCGCAAAGTGCTGCTGTGCAAGCACTTCCGTCGGCGCCATGATGCAGGCCTGGTAGCCGTTGCCCACGGCGATGAGGCAGCTCAGCACGGCCACCATGGTCTTGCCCGAGCCCACGTCGCCCTGCAGCAGGCGGTTCATCTGGTGACCGCTCATCATATCGGCGCGGATCTCCTTGATCACCCGCTGCTGCGCACCAGTGAGGCTGTACGGCAGGCTGTTGTAGCAGGCGTGGAAATCAGTGCCTACGCGGGGCATCTCAAGCCCTTTCTCGGCACGCGAGCGTACGTATTTCTGCTTCAGCAGGCTCAGCTGCAGGAAGAAGAGTTCCTCGAATTTCAGCCTGCGGGTGGCCTTTTCCAGCGCATACGAGTCCGAAGGGAAGTGGATGTTCTTCAGCGCGTACTGCAGCGAGCAGAGACCGAGCTCGCGGATGAGGTATTCCGGGAGGGTCTCGGTGACTTCGTGCAGGCAGAGGGCCAGCGCGGCCGACTCCAGCCTGCACATAACCTTGCCGGTGATGCCGCCGTTCTTGAGCTTCTCGGTGCTGGGATAGACGCCCGTGAGGCCACCCTGCGCCGGGCCGTCCTGCTGCGGTGCGTCCACCTCCGGATGGACCATGTTGTAGCGGCCGTTGAATTCCTGCGGCTTGCCGAAGAATATGAATTCTGAACCCAGCGCGAGCCGCTGGTAATTCCATTTTATGCCTTTGAAAAAGACCATTTCCATCCTGCCGGAGCCGTCGTCCACGATGACGCTGAGGCGTTTGGCCGCGTTGAAGTGCAGCCGGTCCCCGGTCTTGCCGCTCCCGCCGCGCTCCTTGACCTCGCCGAGGACGGTGACCGCCTGGCCGTTGGCATCGTAGTGGCTCTGCGCCAGCACCGTGCTGCCGGGGCCGTAAAGCGTAACCTGCACTACGCGCCCCCGCACCTGCACCGACGCGAGGGAGGAGTCGATCCCGGCGATGCGCTGCAAGCCGCTGCGGTCCATGTAGCGGAAAGGATAGAAATGGATGAGGTCGCTGAGGGTGCCCAGGCCGAGTTCGCGCTGGAGCAGTTCCGCGCGCTTGGGGCCCACACCCGACAGGTACTGTATGCTGGTACTCAGTTCACTCATTCTTACAAATATACAAAAATCTCGGGGCATCCTCCGGGACGATTCTGCGCAAATGGATAAAAAACGTTAACTTTGGAGACAATTGTTAAAAAGATCCTGTCATGAAAAACTTGATGACGATTCTCGGAGCGCTTATCCTGCTCCTCAGCCCGTGCGTGGCCAATGCACAGGAGGAAACCTATGCAACCAAGAATGAGATCAACCTCACCTTCGGCACCATCACGGCGCCGCAGGGCGTCTACGCATTCG
>CADAFW010000187.1 GCA_902787295.1 uncultured Bacteroidia bacterium | reverse complement strand
GCGTCGAGTTCGGCGGAAATCTCGTTCGAGTTTCTCATGGTTAGATGTTGTTTTTTGCCAAAAGGGCGCGGGCCCTGGCGATGGTTGATGTATAGTCAGCTTCCGGTTCGGGGGCCTGCGCCTCCTCTTCCGGTTTCCTGATCTCTTTCTCTTCCTCCACGTCCCAGCCGGCACGCTCCTCTTCGAGGGCCCGCTTCAGGGCGTTGGCGTTGGAGGGGATGTTCACGACGGAGACCTCGAGCAGCTCCATCCCGCCGTAGTAGTACACGTTCGGGTCCTCACCTCTCTCCTCGTCCCCCATGTGGCCCTTCTTCGTAGCGCGGAAGCCGACGGATACGGCATGGAGGGAACCGAACTGGAGCTTGCGGAAGATTTTGTCGGCCTTCGCGTTCAGCTCCTTCGGCTCGAAGGTGATGCGGACGATGAGCTTATCGTCCTCGATGAAGGCCACGCCCTTTCCGATGACGTCGTCCGGATCTGCGGACTTCGTCCAGGAATCTCCGTACACGTCGTGCATGTAGCCGACGATGCCATTGTTCTCGTAGCGCTTCAGGTCCCACTTGTCCACGGGGAGGACCGTCCCGTAGGAATCGACGCTGGAGTCGGAGGCCACGAACTCGACGGTCCGCTTCTCCTCGTCCACCTTCCGGATCTCCGGTGCGTCATTGAATCTCCTGATGATCTTGGTTTCGTCCATAGCTCAATGGTGTTTAGGATTCACCGCCTCAGCCGTTATTTTCAGGGGCGGGAGCGACGGCGTCCGTAGTGGCCTCGATGGCGGTGCCATACTGGTAGACTCCCTGATACTTGACGTAGAGGCAGACTTCATAGGTGGTCTCTGCAGAAAGGCCGGTCTTCGTAATGGTGATGTCCTGGGAGCTGTCGGCAACATGGGACCAGCTGCTTCCACCCTTCACCCTGTAGGCGATGCCGTAGGTCGCGCTGTCCTTGTACCACTTCACGGAACCGGTGATCGTGAGGCTGTTCGCCGTATGGCCCGTGCAAGTCGGCGTCCCGATTTCCGCGATGTTGTTGCGGAAGATGTTCATGAGTACGTTCATTTCTCGTCAGTTTTGGTGTCGTCGCCGACGGTTGTGTAATTCAGCGGGATGCGCGGCTCGTCGAGGCCCGGTAGGAGCTTCATGCCCTCGAACTCGCGGGCTTCGTTCGGCGTCATCCAGCCGGCGTTGATGCCCTTCTCATAGAAGACGGACCTCGCCTGGGCGTCGCCCCGCATGAGGCCGTTAAGGTCAAACTTGATGTGATAGGACTTCCTCTCGGAGGCGGTGAACAGCTTCTGCTCAAGCTGCTTTTCCAGGCGCTTGCAGATAGGCCTCAGGGAATACTCGCCGAAGAAGATGTTCTGCTGCTCGATGTTGCTGAAGGTAGCATGGCTCAACTCGGCCAGCATGTGCGGCGGGATGGAGAACATCCGGGCGATGTCGTTGATGGAGAAAGTCTTCGACTGGAGCAGCTGGCTCGCCTCGGGGCTGATGTTGATGGCCTTGTACTTGAAGCCGTACTCCAGGAGAGGCGTGGACCCGTTGGTCGCTGTCGCCTGGTAGTGCTTCATGAAGTTCTCGTAGTCGTCATCGCCGAGGGACTGATCTGTCTCCAGGGTGCCCTTGATGGCGCCGCCGGTGCGGAAGAAGTCGGACGTGAACTTCTGTGCCGCGATGCCCTCTCCGATGGCGGCCGCGTTATAGCTAATCGGGTCGACACCGACGATGCCGTTCCTGGTGAACAGCATGAAGTGGAGCATTTCGTGGTCCAGGTATGTTCCGTCCAAGAAGGAGAAGTCCCTACCTCCGGTCTTGACTACGTATGCCTTGCTTCCGTTCACGAAGTCGACCGTCACCCAGTCAGGGTCCACCTGATCCAGGCGGACCGGCTTTCCCCTATCGTACCGGATGATCACGAAGGCGTTCCCCTTCCCTAGCACCCAGCCGAGGACGGTGAACCAGAACGTGAAGATGTCGGTGTATGGATTGGGAGTGTCCGAAAGGAGGGCGAAGGCCGGATGATCGGAGGCGGGCTCGTAGCCGCCGTCCTTGGTCTTCACCATGACGGACTTCGGAAGTCCTGCTATGTTTTCGGAGAGCAGCTTGATGGCCGCGAAGACGGCCGTGAACTTCAGGGCGGTGTCCGTGTTGACCGTAACCCCGGCGTCGATGCCGTTGTTGTATACGCTGACGAGGTTGCCGACACTGCTAGACGGGCCAAGGAGCCAGCTTCGCAGTGCGCCCTTCAGACCTTTGCGTTCGGGTTTCTTTGCCATTTCGACACAAGTGTCGGTAAATAGCAAGAGAATGTACTGGACAATTTTCCGAAAGTCTAAACCAAATGACAATCAGCGCCTATCACGGCGTTTTCGGAAGGCGTCGAAGGACTTGAAGCGGTCCTCTCCGAACACGGAATTATACTCTTCATTCAGCTCTTCGAACACGGATTCCTGGGAGACGGAAGGGTCTTCCCTCCTCCTCTCCTTCAGCCGCTCCCAGAAGGCGGCGATGAAACCCTCGTCCGTGACGAGCCTGTGGACGTAAATCATAGCCGGATGGTGCGAAGAGTATGGTTGCTGTATGCCTGCTTTCCGTTCGCGGTCTTCGTCAGGAGACCACCGATGGCATCGACGAGAGCCACGACGCCGTCTATCTTGTTCCTGGACCTAGCCTTGTCGAGCTTGATGTTCGCATTCGGGTCGCGGTAGATCACCACGTTCCTGAACATCCACCTGATAACA
>CADAFW010000186.1 GCA_902787295.1 uncultured Bacteroidia bacterium | reverse complement strand
ACGGTCCTGTCGCGCGTCTATCTCCAGGCCATCCAGGATTCCCTCGCGTGGGTGCACGCCTGCGAAGCAGAGCAGATGGCCGTGAGGGAGCATGACGATTCCCTTCTGGCCACCGCCCTGTTCCTGAAGGGCCAGGTCTGCTCGTACGCCGGAGTTTCCAAGGAAACCTCGCGGGACGACGAAGCAATGGAATATACGCAGCGCGCACTCGCCATCGCGGAGAAGGACGGCTACGACAACATCGCCACCTCCGCGCGCTACCAGCTTTCGGAGATTTTCGTCAACAAGAACCGCTGGAACGTCGAGCTGGACCGCGACCTTTATGAAAGGGCCGGCTTTTGGCTGGAGCGGGCGGAGGAGTCCGATCCGGAGGCGCCGTCCATACGTTCGATGCGCTACCATTTCCGTTACCTGCGCCAGGGCAACCGCACCGAGGAGTCCATCGACTATTGCAACAGGATGCTCGACCTCGCCCCCGAGGAAAACCACCTCCTCAGGCAGCAGATGCAGGACCACCTTACCAATATGTATCTGCAGACGGGGCAGTACGCCAAGGCCGCCGAGTCGCACCAGGCCTTCTCCTACGAGATGCAGCGGTTCATCCGGCAGAAGGAGGACAAGGTGATGCAGGAGTTGCAGATGATGTATGAAGTGGAACTGAAGGACAAGCAGATACGCTTGCGGACGGGGCTGGTGGCGCTGCTGGTGGTGCTGCTCCTGGTGGCGCTGGCAGCGGTGTATATGTTCATCCGCTTCAACCGCAAGATCTCCCTGCAGAACAGGAAGATCAAGCACATCTCCAAGAGCCGCGAGCTGCTGTTCGCCGCCATTGCGAGCGACCTGAAGGATCCCGAGTTGGAAAGCATCCAGAACGAGGATGTGCTCGCTTTCATCCGCAGGTGGCCGGAGATGAGCGAGGAGGAGATCGCCCGCGAGAGTGCCGTCCTGACCGAAGGCGAAGACGCGCTGGATCCCGCCGTGGCCAAGTATGTCTCCGAGCTGATGCTCTCGCGCAAGAAGGCCCTGTCCCGGGTCGGTCTCTCCGACCGCGAGCGCGAAATCATCGCCCTGAGCAAGGAGGGCCTCACGGACAAGCAGATTGCCGAGCGGCTCTTCCTCAGCCCCCGCACCGTCAGCAACCACAAGCAGCACATCTACGGCAAACTCGACGTGAAGAGCAACTCCGAGATGCTCAAGAAGATCCAGGAGATGGGACTGTAGGGAAGGCGCCCGGCAGCATAAAATAAAGGGGGTCCCGTGCGGGCCCCCTTTACTCAATTATAACGTTGATTTAGAAGATCAAGAACGGACGGACGCCGGCGGAATTGGACTTGGCGCGCGGGGCGCTTCCTTGTGAATAGACGACGTACGCCTGATTCTTGTTCTGGGTCACCACGTTGATTGTCCAATATGAGTCGGTACTGTACGGGAACACATAATTTCCTCCTGCTATGCCGATCTGCCTGTTGATGGCATTTATGGCCGGGGAGTTGAACAGGCTGCCGTCTTCAGCCGCAATGTGGTTCCAGTTCCAGATTGTCGGGACGAACCATGGACGCATCACGAAGGTAAGGCCGGGATTGGTCTTCGGGAAAGCATAGCAATTAAGCTCGTATCCGGGCTCACCGTAGTTCCAGACCATGTTTGCCGGCAGAATGGAGTGGGAACTGCCTCGCCAGACATTATACTGATGCGCGCAGATGGTAAGATTGAAGCCGTTCATCCAGTTATACTGGGATCCGCCGGAGAGGATGGACTGCCCGCCGTAAGCATTCGTAAGTTCCCTCGACCAATTCGCGTTGCCGTCCACATCGTCGTTTTCGGCACACCATTTCGACGCCACGGCGTTGTACATCGATATGGCAAATCCATGGATCTTGCCTTGCGGCAGACGCGCTCCGGTAGTCCCGCCCACATCCGCACCGTACGTGACCAGTTCATTGGGGTTCACCAGTCCGGTGGTTGTCGGGTAATCCGTCTCGCTTCCGTCGAAGCCGATTGTCACGATGCCGACAATCTGGTATCCGGACGGCACGTTCAGAGGGACATTCTCGTAATACAAATCCTTGACTTTGTAGTCCGACGAGTCGTAAGTCGTTTTGAGAAGGACACGCAGACCGCCGTCGAGGATCCTGTAGGTTTTTGAAGTAGGATTATATGCCACGTAATCAAGCAGTTTCGGCTTGGTGATATCTATCGTCGTCGGGCAGAGGATAAGGGAACTTTTTACATTGGGATTCTGCCATACGGATACCGTGAACGTTGTAGTGAGGGTTCGCTGAAGCTGATCCGCCGAGCTGAAGGTGTGCTGATACTTATCCTTGATACTGAAGGTCTTGCCGTTCACGCGCGTTACTTCCCAGAATGTCTTGTCGGAAGGAACGTCAATATTCACCTTCTGGCGAGCGGTGGACGGAGACACAGTGGCCTGAAGCGTATAAAGCACCTGTGAAAGCACCCACTTCATACCCTTCGCCGGAGTGTTTATCGCATACGACATCGATGTCGGGTCCGACCAGGTCTTGAACGTCACTTCCTGATAGACTCCGGTAACTGCCCCTGAAGAGGGTGCGATGCCGGCGATCCTGATCTTTGCCGTCTGGCCGACCGAAGTGCAGGAGACAGTACGGCCGGAGAGGGACACGCCGGAACCGCTTTCGACTGTGATCTTGGCTCCACTGTGACTGTGATCTTGGCTCCACTGTTGGTGGCAGTGGTTCCGTCAGAATACGTGACCTTGTACTGGAGGGTCACGCTCTTGGTCGGCGTGATATGGAATTCACCGTCATCGTAAAGAGGCTCCACGCCGTCCTGCGTGGAGGTCACGGAGACACTCTTGACGGTCTTGTACACCGTGACATCGCAGCTGGCGGTCTTGCCGCCGTCATTGGTCGTTACCGTAATAGTCGCAGTTCCGGGCTTCACAGGGGTGACGACTCCGTCGGAGGAAACGGTTGCCACGGCGGTGTTGGATGAGGACCAGGTTACGCTCTTGTCACTCGCGTTGGATGGAGTCACCGTGGCGGTAAGGGTCTGAGGATAACCCACGTACATGCTCAGGCTCGTTTTGTCGAGCGTCACATCGGTCACGTGGACGGTGGGGTTCATATCCACGGTAAGGCCGGAGATCACGCCTGCCTTGAGAGCCTTGCCGCTCGGCACGCTGATCGTACGGGTCAGGGAGCCGGCGCTGCCGGTCGCCTTGATGGTAAGGGTCTTGGATTTGGCCGGGTAGCAGGAGAGCCAGACGGCCGTCGGGCTGGTCACATTGGCGGTAACC
>CADAFW010000185.1 GCA_902787295.1 uncultured Bacteroidia bacterium | reverse complement strand
CGGCCGCGAGGATGGCGGCGCGTTTCATCGCTTGATGCCTGCGAGGCGGTCCGCCCAGGCCTCGGTATAAAAGCGGTAGTAGCCGTCCGGGTCGGACGGATCGCGGCGGTAGAGCCAGGCGTGGAGGAGGGAAGGCAGGCCGATGACGAGCAAATAGAGCCATCCGAGGATCCTGCTCTGCTTGCAGTGCCCGAGCTCGTGCCTGACGGTGAGGGTGTCGAGCGGGAACTCGTTCCAGGTGTACACGTGCGAGTGCACGAAGACCGTGGTGCCGAGACTCAGCCCGCCGTGAAAGTGGTCGGAGAAGATGACGGTCACGCCGTCCTTCTCCAAGGTGTAGACCGCAGGATAGAAGAGCCGGAGGAACCAGCCGAGCAGCACCTGCGGAAGCTGCCATAGAAGAAGTAACGCATTCATTTCGTCAGTGAGAGATACTGCCGGCGCTGGGTGCCGGTCTGGGAGTATAGCCCGATGTGCCACCAGCGGCGGCCCCTGGAGTCCTTCTCGCAGATGCTCTGGTCGAAGGGCGTGTTGGTCTTCCGGAGCCAGTCCTCGGCGAACTTCATGAACTCGTCGATCCGCCCGTTGGCGGGCACTATGTCAGCTGCGTAGCCCCTCAGGTGGGCGGAGGTGCCCACGCCTCCCACGGCGGCGTTCAGGGCCCGGCAGCGGTAGCCGGAGGTGACGTTGAGGCCGGAGCCCCATGCAGCCCGGAGCGGGTCGAGGATGGTCATCACGAGCGCGGAGAGATGGTCCACCGTCTCGAAGGTGGGGTAGTTGTCAATGCGGCGGGCCTTCGCCGTGTCGGAGGAGAGGAACTCGTCCAGCTCGAAGTACTTGAACTTATTCATTTGGCTGCTCATCGGGGGTCGTGTCGTCCGCGACGGCCTTCTCGGCGATCGCCTGCTTACGTGCGCCGTATTCCCTGAGCAGCACGTTCACGGGCAGGTTGTCGATGGTCATCTCGAAGTCCTCGCGGTGGGTGTCGAAGTATTTAGGCCCGAGGCCCTTGCCGGGCTTCCGCAGCTGGCAGCCGCCGTGGACGCAGATGTACTGCTTTATGATGGCGCTCTCCTCGCGGATGGCTATGAGCCGCTCGTATAGGGCGTCCTTCTCGGCGGTGATTGCCCGCTTGCGGTCCTCCATGTCCTGCTCGCGTTCGTTCGCCTCCCTGAGCTGCTCGCGGATGATCTCGTTTGCCTCCTTGAGCGGCTGCACGGCTGCGCTGTCCGCCTCGCCTTCGGCCTTCTTACGCGCCTGCGGCAGCGTGAGTAGGGCGGTGAGGCCGCCGCCGGTGAGTGCGCTGATTAGCGCGATGATGATGCTGTTCCAGTCCATGGTCAGCTCCTCCCGGTAGCTTTGCGGATCTGCGCCAGGATGGCGTCGTAGCCGGTAGCCCTGGGCTCTTCCTTCGGTGCGGGCTTCGGCGCTTTCGCCTGGGCCTTGGTTGTTGATTTCGTTGCCATAGTGTATGTGTGTGTTAGTCCACGAGTTTCCAAGCCGCAGGATACTGGTCAGGATTCCAAGTACAGTTATCAAGCTGGCAGATGTAGTGATGTTCCTTCCAGGTTCCCTTGTCGCCGCTCATCCACGGGGCGGTAGAAGGGATGTTCTCGGGGATTTCAGGCCACTCCTCCATGCTGACCTTCTTCCAAAGGGCTGGGGTGTCGGCTGGATGCCAGTCCGATTGAGGTGTGTGTGCTTGGATGCACTCGTAGAGGATGCCCCCGTCCTGACAACGTGTCTTGACGGGGACTTGCTCGCCCTTGTCCAGAAGGCTGTCCCAGGTGATAAACAATTCAACGCTCTCGAGCGCATCTTCGTCGCTCTGCGATGCCGCCGCCCTTTCAATCTTGCGGCGGTATGCGTATGCTTCTTCTCGTGTCATTTTCCCGTGATTATTTCGAGGGCCTCGGTGTCGGAAATCTCATCGCTCGGCTCTATGGGGTGTTCCGCCTCCCATTGCGCCTTCTGCTCATCGCTCCACTCGGTGAAGAGGGAGTCCACATCTCCGAAACCTGCGACTGCCTTCACGAAAGACCTTTCGCTATCTTTTGCAGGTTTGGCTTGCGTGAGCCACATCCCTTCGTTTGCCGTTCTTGTGTTCATAGTTCTATGCGCTTGCGAGGGTTACGTTGGTTTTTGCTGCGAGTGCCGCCTGCACATCCGCATCAGCGATGGCACGGGCATAGGCGGTAGCGTGGAGGGTGATGGTGATGGCTGCCGTGCCTGCGTTGTTTATCATATACGCTACGGAGGCGGCAGAGAGATTTAGTGAATTTTCAAAAGATACACTCGTCTTTAAACCTTTAAGAAATACCGACACCAACGAACACGTATCAGCAAATGCTCTGGCAAAATCAGTGACCGCTGCCACATTTAGAGCGGGCGAAATCTCTTTAAGATATGAAGAGCGGAAGGCATCCTTGAGAGTTGACCCCATATTAATACCATCCCCATCCCCCTGCTCAAAGCCAACACTCTCAATCGCATTTGGATAGGCTGGTGGGTATAGAAGACCATCAAACGAAACTCCTATTACATTATTTGGTCTTCGGATTGGAAGAGATGTCCGCACTGGCAACGAACTCAACGCATAGGAAAGAACTCGCCCACGACCTCCTCTTAATGATATGGTGAAAGAGTAGATTTTTTGCATCTCCTCATAACTTATATCCGTGAGTCCGTTGAGTTCAAAGTATCCCGTGGTCTCGTTGAACACCGCCCCTGCGCTCTCATAGAGGTCAATGTTCGCCTGCGGTATCAATCCCCAAACGAGGTTGCTCATC
>CADAFW010000184.1 GCA_902787295.1 uncultured Bacteroidia bacterium | reverse complement strand
ATACCAGTCCAGCATATGGGAATAGTAGAAGCCGAAATGGATCCCGTGCCGCAGGCAGGCGTCGTGGAGTTCCTGCAGGACGTCCCTGCCGTAGGGGGTTGCGTCCACGATGTTGTAGCCGCTCACCTTGGAGCCGTACATGGCGAATCCGTCGTGGTGCTTTGCCGTGACCACCAGATAGCGCTGGCCGGCCTCGGCGGCGAGGCTCATCCAGTCGTCTGCGTCGAAGCGCACCGGGTTGAACTGTCCGGCGAGGGCGGAGTATTCACTGATGGGAATCTGCTTGCTGTGCATCATCCACTCGCCTCCGTCGGTCTTGTCGCCGTACATTCCGGCGAGTTCGGTATAGATGCCCCAGTGGATGAACATCCCGACCGAACTTGGCGTCGCGGAACCAGTCCATCCTGTCCTGCGCCTGCACCGTCATCGATAGCAGCAGCGCTGCCCATACCAATGCTTTCTTCATCATATAGATGCACTTTTCTTCAAAGATAGCCATTTTTCATCCGATAATCTTTGTATTTTTGTGTGTTATGAAAACCTCAAGAGCACTCTTTTTCCTCGCGGCCCTTGCATTCATTGCCACCGGCTGCGCAAAGAACGTGAGCGTGACCGCCACGGACACCGTGACATCCATCCAGAGCCCTTCGGGCACCCTGTCGCTCAATTTCGGGATGACTGCGGACGGAACCCCGACCTATGAACTCCTCTTCGGCGACAGGCCGGCGGTACTTCCGAGCAAACTCGGCTTCGAGTTCCGCGGGAACAAGATCCCGACGTCCAGGACACTGGACAACACCGGCAAGAAGTATGAGGCCCCGGTGGACATGCAGAGCGGATTCAAGTTCGTCGGCAGCGAGACCTGCAGCCTGGACGAGACCTGGAATACCGTCTGGGGAGAAGAGTCGCAGATACGCAACAACTACAACGAACTGGCAGTGACCCTCGAGAAGAAGGGCGTGCAGATGGTCGTGCGCTTCCGCCTTTACGACGACGGCCTCGGCTTCCGCTACGAATTCCCGGAGCAGCCCGGCCTCATAGATTTCGTGATCACGAAGGAACTCACCGAGTTCGCGATGGCTGGCGACCACACCGCATTCTGGATTCCGGGCGACTATGACACCCAGGAGTACAGCTATAACGTCTGCAAGATGTCGGAGATTCCTTCCGTGGCGGCCAAGATGACCACAGGCAATGCATCGCAGCAGGTTTTCAGCCCCAGCGGCGTGCAGACGGCCCTCCAGCTCAAGACCGACGACGGCCTCTACATCAACATCCACGAAGCCGCGGTGGTGAATTATCCCACCTCCAACCTTGAGCTCGACGTGCCGTCCAGGACCTTCCGCACGCATCTCACCCCCGACGCCGAGGGCTGGGGAGCGCTGCTCCAGGCCGCCAGCCATACCCCCTGGCGCACCGTGATGGTGGTGGACGACGCCCGCAAGGTGCTCGCTTCCCGCCTAATACTCAATCTGAACGAGCCCTGCGCCCTGGAGGACGTCAGCTGGATCCACCCTACCAAGTATATGGGCGTATGGTGGGAGATGATCGTGGGCGGAACCACCTGGTCCTATACCGACGACCACAACGTGATCGTGGTGGGGAAGACCGATTACGAGAATTCCAAGCCCCACGGCAGGCACGGCGCCAACAATGACAACGTGCGCCGCTACATCGATTTTGCCTCCGCCAACGGCTTCGATCCTCGTGGAGGGCTGGAACATAGGCTGGGAGAACTGGTTCGGCCACCAGAAGGACTTCGTGTTCGACTTCGTGACCCCTTACCCGGACTTCGACCTTTCCGCGCTCAACGCCTATGCCCATTCAAAGGGCATCCGCCTGATAATGCATCACGAAACCTCTTCGTCCACAGTTAATTACGAGCGCTGGATCCCCGAGGCCTACGCCCTTATGAACGAGCACGGCTACGATGCCGTGAAGTCCGGATACGTGGGCGACATCCTGCCCATCGGCGAGCATCACTACAGCCAGGAGATCATCAACCACTATAATTACGTCATACGCCGCGCGGCGGAGCACCACATCATGGTGACCTACCGGTCTCTGCCGCACCTGGCCCAACATGGTCGGCAACGAGTCGGCCAAGGGCGGGGAGTTCTGCGACAGCGTGGAGCCCAAGCACCTCACCATCCTTCCGTTCACCCGTCTGCAGGGCGGCCCCATGGACTACACTCCCGGTGCTCTGGAGATGAACCTGAAGCTCATCAACCCCAATCGCAAGGACGTGCTGAAATTCACCGTCTGCAAGCAGCTGGGCCTCTATCTGACCATGCCCTCGCCGCTCCAGATGGCCTGCGACACTCCGGACAACTATGAGAAATATGCGGATGCGTTCCAGTTCATCAAGGACGTCGCCGTGGATTGGGAACAGAGCAAGTACCTTTATGCGGAGCCGGGAGACTATATCGTGGTTGCACGCCAGCCCCGCAAGTCCACGATGGAGCTTGCCGCAAAGGGTGTAGCTGCGCTCAAGGACGGCAAGAAAGACTATGTGAACGGTGCCAGCCGCTTCTGCCTCACGGACGTGAACGGCAAGCCCGACCGCAGCAAGGACGTCTGGTTCGTGGGCGGCATCACCGACGAGGAGAGCCGCAGCTTCGACGTAGCGCTCGACTTCCTGAAGCCGGGATCCAGGTATGAGGCCACCATCTATGCCGACGCTCCCGATGCCGACGGCGTGAACGTGTCGCAGGAGACCGGCTCCGCCCCCTGCGCCCGCTACACCATCACCAAGCAGACGGTGGATGCATCCACGGTGCTCAAGATGACGATGGCGCCTTCCGGAGGCTTCGCCATCTCCCTCAAGGAAATCTGACGCCCTGCAAGAGGCCGTGCCTTATCTGGGTGAAATAATCTCGCTCGTGGTGGCGGTCTCCTGGACCGTCACCGCGTGGTTCGCCGACAAGGAGAGCCACCGGGTCGGGGCCATGGTCACCAATGCGCTGCGCCTCAGCCTGGCCGTGGTTTTCCTCGCCGTGCTGCTGTGGTTCACCGTAGGCCGGCCGTATCCCGTCTATGCCGACTCCCGCGCCTGGTTCTGGCTGAGCCTTTCCGCGCTCGTGGGCTATGTGTTCGGGGACTGGTGCCTGTTCAACTGCTATCTCTCGATAGGCGCCCGCTTCGGGCAGCTTTTCATGACCATCGCCCCGCCCACCGCCGCATTCGCCGGCTGGATGCTGCTGGGCGAGTCGCTGAGCTGGAAGGCGGCGCTCGCAATGCTGGTCACGCTGGCGGGAATCGCCATCTCCATCCTCAGCAGGGGAGACGGCCGCCAGGTGCGGCTGGACCTGCCCCTGAAGGGCGTGCTGCTCGGGATAGGCGCCGGCCTGGGACAGGGTTTCGGGTTGGTGCTCAGTAAGATAGGCATGGAACACTATGCCGCCGCCATCCCTCCCGATGCGCCCTCGCTGATGGAGTCTATGCTGCCCTTCGCATCCACGATGATACGCGCCGTCATAGGCGGCGCGAAATATGCCTCGCTGATCACGCTCTTCGGACCGGCGCTCGGCGTCTCGTTGTCGCTGATGGCGGTGCGCTATGCCAATGCCGGCATCGCCTCCACGCTGATGGCGCTGACCCCGGTGATCATACTCCTGCCGGAAGTGCTGGTAAACAAAAAGAGGATCCGCTTCAAGGAGATCCTCGGTGTGGTGGTGAGCGTCACGGGCGTGGCGCTGTTCTTCCTGCTCTAGCAGGAGGGTGATTTCCTGCGGGTCCTGAGTCCGAGCCTTTTCTCCAGGGTAAGCCAAAGATAGAGGTATTCCGCCCCCGCTGCGGGCGGCAGTGCGAGATGGAAGTCTCTCATCTGCCGTTTCAGGTGCAGGCCGTTTGCGCGAAGAGCGTCCGCCCAGGGCTTGTCCATCGTCCTGCGCAGTTCCTCGTAGGTGGCGCGGAAGCGTTCCCGGTCGTTTTCCAACTCCCGGAACAGGTTTATCCTGAAGCGTTCTATCTTGTTATGTACTAATACGTTGCGCTGCATGGACCTCTCTTTGGAAAAGGTCTGCATACTGCTTAGGATGGTCAGTATCGATGACACTCTCCGCTCTGAGGCGACCGTCGTGGTTATGCTCCCTTCGCGTATCTTGTAGATGTATGTCTCGTGCCTTGAGATGACCATCGAGCGGCAGGTCAGGGCAATCTGGAAAGACCATAACTCATCCTCGTGGAGTATGCCCTCCAGGAAGCGGATACAGTTCTCCCGCAAGAATGCGGTGCGGTACAGTTTGTTGCAGGCCGTCACAGGCCACTGTCTCTCCGAATAAGACCGCAGTATGGCTTCTCCCTCGAGGACGGTCCCGTCCGGCATTTTCGGCTGGAGGTCCAGTTCCTTGCCGACTATCCTGAAGCTGCCCGCCACTACGTCCCGGCGCGCTTCCTCAATCGTTATTGCCAACTTGGTGAGGGCGTCTGCCGGCAGTTCGTCGTCGCTGTCGAGGAAGAATATGTATTCACCCGCTGCGGCATCCAGGGCGGTGTTCCTGGCTGCGGAGAGGCCCCTGTTGGCCTCGTGTCGCAGGATGCGGAACGCGATGTCGCCGGAATAGGCTCCGATGAATTCCCTTGCCAGGTCCATGCTGCTGTCCCCGCCGCAGTCGTCGACCAGCAGGCACTCCACCCGTCCGGAATAGTCCTGGGCGGCCACGCTGGTGAGGCAGGCGCCGATGTAGGCTTCCACTCGGAAGACGGGTACTATGACCGATATGAAGGGCTTATCGTACATCTGCGGCTGGTTTGATGTTGTCCGTATCCTGCAGCCAGGTCGAGTACAAAGCGCTCACCTTCCCGTAGCTGTTGTCCAGGAAGAAGGTCTGCTTGTCCAGCAGAGCCGAGAGGACGAGGCCGTGGAGCCGCGTGGTGTACACGGTCCGGTAGGGGCTGATGAACTGCACGCCCCTGGATAGCATCTCCTTCCGGTAGATATGGTAGTATGCGCTGTCGTTCAGCGCCCCCGCGGCACGCGAGACGAGCGGGATCTTGCGGACCATCTTGCTGGCAATGTCTATTCCGTAGACCAGTCTTTCGCGGAGGGAACTGTCCGACATCGTGGGCCAGTCCGCGACATCGGCCGGGGCTGGTATGTGCACGTCCCGTTCCACGAATTCCTTGTCGTTCCTCTTGAGATAGAGGCAGTCCCGGGTTTCGGGCAGGATCCATTCCGAGAGCGTCTCGGGATCGATCGCGAAGGCCATGTCCGGCGCGAGGAGGGTCTCGTTGTCGAAATGCGCCCTGGCGAAGTCATATGACCGGCTGTCCCTTGCGCAGATCACCAGTTTCTTTATGCCGGAGAGAAGACGGACGTCCTTTTCGAGCACCGCCGGGTCGTCGTACCATATGGAACTGGGCAGGATCACGACGCGGTTGTCCTTATGGATGGCGAGTTCCCCCAGGACCCTCTCCCAGGCCTTGCGCCATACGTCGCCGAAATAGCCTCCTCCCTGGATCAGTATCGTGACGTCCTCCGGAAGGGGCCGCATGGGATAACGGTCCCATCCGCAGACTCCCCGGCAGCGCGAATCGCCGTGGCGGAGCATCTGCAGCGTCCCTTCCCAGATCAGGGTGTCCCCTATGTTCGAATAGTAGGGGAGACCATACAGGACGTACTCCTTTCCTATGAAGGGAAGGAGCCTGCTCTGCAGCATTCCGGCCAGTGACTTTATCTTATCCGAGGAATTCATTGTCCTTTCTTCAGCTTGTTTCCGAATTTCCTGACGAGCTTGCGTGGATGCCAGAGCAGCCGGCAGCCGAGCCTGGCTACGGGGCCGAGGGTTTCGTTGCTGTCTGCGAGTTTGGTGTTGAAAAAATCCTTAAGTCCCGGCTGCAGCCAGTTCCCGCCGTCCGTCGTCACGCGGTCCCTGAGGTCGCCGTATCCCGGGGTGTCCATTTCCGGGATGAGTCCGGCGCTGAGCAGGGCGTGGCCGTTGTAGCAGTGGGCGTTCCGGCATTTCCCGATGGGAAGGGCGGGGAAAGGCTTTTCCGGATGGGCGAAGGCGTTGCCGAGCACCAGCCCCTTGTAGCACTGCCTGCAAACGCCCGTGGAAAGATCGATGTACAGGCTCCACGCTCCGGCGTAGCAGAATTCCCTGCGGCGGACGCCGAACAGCTGCTTCTTGAATTCCCAGAAGCCGGATCCGAAGGTGGACCAGGTTTTGTCGTATTCGTCCATCGGAAGCTTTGTCAGGTAGTCCGTGCCCGATGTCCTGTCGTCCCTGGCTATGGTCAGGTGCGGCAGGGCGTGGAAGCGCTCCAGCGAGAAGGCCTTGACCTCGTCGATGTAAGGGATCAGTTCATCGGACGGAGTGATCTCTATGTTGGCGAATGCACCGGCGTCCCAGATCTTACGGACATTGTCCGCAAAGCGGTCGAGCAATTTGTGCTTCTTGAGTTCCAGGTAGTGGAAGGAGCTTTT
>CADAFW010000183.1 GCA_902787295.1 uncultured Bacteroidia bacterium | reverse complement strand
GCGGCCGCCAGGACAGCGGCGGCAACGGCGTTGAATAAACGATTGAACATAAAAAAACCTTAATTGTAATAATTATACAAATAAGGGGAAATGGGAAGATAACTGTTTCCTACGCGGGCATTACCCCGATCAGGTATGAGGGTATCATCTCAGCCTCGGCCTGTGCAACCAAAGCACCCCTTGGTCCGCAACAGCGGACCGGATGCGAAATTACTGATTTATTTCGTAAATTTGGAATAATTCTGAACTATCGCATGATGAAACGGCTTCTGACCATCCTCGCGGCACTCGCGCTGGCCTTCCCCGCCCCGGCCCAGATCTACCACAATGCGGACGACCTGCCGCTTTTCGGGAAAATCACCGAAGACACCGCGGAGCGCTATGAAAGGCTTCCGGCATACCTGGAAGGCAATATCCGCGATATGCTCTGGACCCTCGGCCGCCACAGCGCGGGGCTCTACATACGCTTCAACACGAACAGCACGGAGATCTGGTGCCGCTGGACCGTGAAGTTCGGCACGCACATGGCGCACCAGACCCTCATCGGCTCGCGCGGAGTGGACCTCTACGCCCTCAATGACAAGGACGAGTGGCGCTTCGTGGCAGCCGCGATGCCGGACAGGGACAGCAAAGAAAGCAACTACAGGATAGCCACCTGCATGGATGGGAAGGAGCGCGAGTACATGCTCTACCTCCCGCTTTACGACAGCATCGACAGCCTGGAGATCGGAATCGATTCCACCGCCGTGCTCAGCCTGCCCAAGGTGGACCTCCCGAAGGCGGAGCGGCCGATAGTGATGTACGGCACTTCCATCCTCCAGGGCGGCTGCGCGAACCGGCCCGGAATGGCCTCCACGGGCATAATCGGGCGCAGGCTCAACCGCCAGGTCATCAATCTCGGCTTCAGCGGGAACGCGAAAGTGGACCTGGAGATAGCGGAGGTGATGGCATCGGCCAAGGACCCGTCCCTCTTCGTGTTCGACTATGTGCCGAACGCCTCCCCGGAAATGATACGGGAAAGGGGCGAGGCCTTCTTCCGCATAGTCCGCGACGCCCATCCGGACGTACCCGTACTCTTCCTCGAGGACCCGTATTATTCCAAATACGAGTTGATGAGCAACGCGCGCGAGGAAGTGGACACGCGCAACGCCGCCCAGCGGGAGCTGTTCGAGAAGCTGAAGAAACAGGGCGAGAAGAAGATCTGGTACCTCAAGTCGGACGATATGGTCGGGCACGACAACGAGGCCTTCGTGGAAGGCATTCATTTCACCGACCTCGGAATGATGCGCTACGCAGAATGGATACTCCCCCACATCAAGAGGAGGATGCTCAAATAAGATGCTTATGACAGCCAGGGAAGCCGAAATCATAGAACTCATACACCGGGAAGTCAAGCCCGCGCTGGGCTGCACCGAACCCATCGCAGTGGCCCTCGCGGTCGCGAAAGCGGTGGAGATCCTCGCCGAGAACGGCTGTGACTGCGACCCGCGCTGCCGGCTCTGGAGGGAAACGGCCGACTTCAGGATTTCCGTGGAAGTCAGCGGCAACATCCTCAAGAACGGAATGGGCGTGGGCATCCCCGGTACGGGAATGATAGGCCTGCACATCGCCGCCGCCCTGGGAGCCGTCTGCGGACGCTCGGAACTGGGGCTGGAGGTACTGCAGGACCGTTCCGAAGGCGCCGTGAAACGTGCAAGGGAACTGGTGGGCCGGGGACGCGTGGCCATCTCGGTGGCGGAGACGGAGCACCTGCTCTACGTAAAGGCCACCGTGCTGCTCTGCGGCAGACAGGCCTCGGCGGAGGTGATGCCTTCCGCATCGGCGGTGATTGAGGACGACCACGACCGCATCGTGGAGACCAGCTTCGCGGACAAGGTGCTGATGAGTTCCGAGTCCGGTGCGGCCGCTTCCGAACGCAGCACGCTGGATTATCACCTGACTGTCAAGGAGATATACGATTTCGCCATAAACGCGGCCTACGAAGACATAGCGTTCATCCTGGACGACCGGCGCTACAACCTCGCCCTTGCCGAAGAGGGCCTGCGCGGCTGCTACGGCCTGCAGGTGGGCAGGTCCATACGCGAAAACCAGGAATCCGTGTTCGGCGACGATTTCATGAGCTATGCGATGGGGATGACCGCCGCAGCCTCCGATGCGAGGATGGCGGGATGCACCCTGCCGGCAATGAGCAACAGCGGCAGCGGCAACCAGGGCATCACCGCCAGCGTACCCGTGATAGCCTACGCGATGCGCCATGGCGTAGACGACGAACGGCTGGCGCGGGCGCTGATCCTCAGCAACCTGGTGGCGATCCACATCAAGGGCTACCTGGGCAAACTTTCCGCGCTATGCGGCTGCGTGGTGGCCTCCACCGGCTCGGCCTGCGGCATCACCTGGCTCAGGGGCGGCGGCTTCGACGAAGTCTGCTACTCCATAAAGAACATGGTCGGCAACATCACCGGGATGGTCTGCGACGGCGCGAAGGTCGGATGCGCGATGAAGGTCGCGTCCGGGGTCTCCAGCGCGGTGCAGTCCTCGGTGCTGGCCCTCAGGGGCACCTGCGTGCAGGATACCGACGGCATCATAGACAAGGACATCGAGAAGACGATCAGCAATCTCGGAGCCATAGGTTCCGTGGGTATGAAGGCCGCCGACAAGATGATACTCGACATAATGTTATGTAAGTAAAAATCAACAAGATATGGCAACTCCACACAATGCAGCCGGCAAGGGCGAGATAGCCGAGACCGTCATAATGGCGGGCGACCCGCTGCGCATCAAGTTCATGGCAGACAACTACCTCCAGGACATCACCCTGTTC
>CADAFW010000182.1 GCA_902787295.1 uncultured Bacteroidia bacterium | reverse complement strand
CTATGAAGAGAATCGGGGCGGCGCCGCGGGAGAAGATGGAATTGCCCTTGGCCTTGTCTATGACATCGCGCACGTCCTTGACTCCTGCGTTAACGGCGGAGAGGGTGAAGAACTCGCGGTCAAGAGTGTTCGCTATTATGCGGGCGAGGGTGGTCTTCCCGACACCGGGAGGACCCCAAAGAATGAACGATGAAAGGCTCCCCATGTCTATCATGTTGCGGAGGATGCAACCTTCGCCCACAAGATGCCTCTGTCCGACGTATTCAGCCAGATTTTTGGGCCTCAAACGCTCCGGAAGAGGGGTTAACATATTTGTTACAGAGCCTAACATTATTGTTTTATCGCCTATTAATCAAGCGCTTTGATATAAGACCTTCTTCTCTTCCTGCATTCGTGCGGGAAGAGCTCGAATTGGGCCTGATTCTTCACGTTCGACTCCAGGACGGCGTTGGATTCGGTCCATTTCACGCCTCCTTCGATATATTTCTTGAAACAGTCGGCGATGATGAGCGAGTTGATTCCGGTATTCTGGTAGGACGGCTTGATTCCGATGAGCAGCAGCTCCACTCCTTCCTCCCTCTTGAAGGTAAGTGACTTCAGCAGATGCCACCATCCGAACGGGAAGAGCTTGCCCCTGGATTTCTGGAGCGCCCGGACAATGGACGGCATGCTGATGCCGAAGCCGACCAGTTCCCCCTCTTCATTCTCGAGCAGGGAGACATATTTCAGGTCGAGGACCTTCAGATAGAATCCGATGTACTTGTCCGCCATATGTACGGGAAGGACCGTGAAATTATAAAGGTCCTTGTAGCACTCGTTGATCAGGGCGAAGATCTTGTGCGCATAGTCCTCCTCGCGAATGATCTTGCGGGTGAGGGGACGGATGTGCACGTTGGAACGCTGGCCTATTATGCTTGCGATGCGGCTGAACTTCTCCGGAAGCTCCTGGGGGAGGAACACTTTGTACTCGACCCAGTCCACGTCCTTCTCGAAGCCCATGCTCTCCATGTGCTCGTTGTAATAGGGGTGGTTGTAGATGAGCGCCATTGTGCTGAGGGCGTCATAACCGTCCACCAGCATGCCCTCGGGGTCGAAATCGGTGAATCCGAGAGGGCCGACCACCTTGTCGGACTTGTGGGCGCGGCCGAATTCATAGACCTTCTCCATCAATGCGGCGGAAACCTCCTTGTCGTCGATGAAGTCGAACCAGCCGAAACGCACTTCCTCGTGGTTCCACTGCTCGTTCGCCTTGTGGTTCACGATGGCAGCCACGCGGCCGGCGAGTTCGCCGTCCTTGTATGCGAGGTAGAGCGCCGATTCGCAGAACTCCGAAGAAGGATTCGTCTTGGGATTGAGCGTATCCATCTCGTTGAACACGAGCGGCGGGACATAGTATTTGTTGTCCTTGTACAGTTTCTCGGGGAAAAGCACGAATTTGCGGAGGTCACGCCTCGTCCGTACTTGCTTGATCTGAATAGCCATTTTCTGACAGGTTTGGTCTTATTGTATTTTGCGAATATAGCGTTTTCATTGGAGAAAATCAAAGAAATGGCTATATTCGTGAAGTACTCCAAACCGCAAACCAATGCCTTCCAGGGCCATTCATAAGATACTTTTGCTCTTTGCCGCCGTGCTGCTCAGCACAGCGGCCGGTGCGCAGGCCGTCGGCCTCCACAATTCCGGCAAAGGATTCGGGCTTGCTTTCCAGGAGTACGACAAGGACGGCGCGGCTTACAGCTCATTCATACTCTACGCAGACATCTACGGACTTCCCCTGGGGAAGACGACGTATCCGGGCATCAAAGGCAACTACAGCAGGAACCATTTCTTCGGCGACGTCACCATAGACAGGGCGAAGCTGAATTTCTACGCCGGCCCGGGATTCACCGCCGGCTACGTCCATGACGGCGAGCGAAGCGTGATCAGCCACGAGCATCTGGTAAACCATCCGGGCGTGGTCTGCGCCCTTTCCGGAACGGCCGGATGCCTCTTCACCTTCGGCAGGCACATCGCCCTGGACCTGTTCCTGCAAGCTGAAGTAGGATTTCATATAAGAAAGGATGAGTTCTTGGAACAGAGCGACTTGACATTCTATTCCAACGGCCTCACAAGGGCTTGGATACCGCATCTCCTGATACTCTATAAGTTCTGACCCGTGAAACGATTCCTCCTCATATCGGCCCTCCTGCTCTGCGCGTTCTCCCTGAAGGCGCAGGACACGAAAGCGCCCGCTTTCAAGTTCGGGGTGGAGTGGGGTGAGAACACCTTGCTGTGGCACGCCTACCATTTCAACTACACCACGGACATAGGCAGCCGTGTGGACCAGCAGGACAGCCGCTTCAAAGCCGCATTCAACGGTTCGGTGATGGGCTTTGTAGGAGTCAATGCCAGCGACTGGCTCAGCGTCGCCTTCTACGGCGGATTCGCAGGCTACGACAGGGGATTGAGGATGATCCCCGCGCTCGTGCGCACCACCTGGTACCCGCGCGGCGCCTGCAGCGACGGCATCATGGCCTTCATGGACCTGGGCACGGATGTCAAGACGATCATCCAGGAGAACACCGTCATAGCCGACCTCGGCACCGGCTACCGTTTCTCCCTCTCCAGGCACATAAACCTCGATTTCCTGCTGTCGCTGCGCACGGTGCAGAAGCGGCCGCCCATTCCCAATCCGGACGGGGAGGGAACGATACCGGCGGAGAATGTAAGGAACAACTCCGCCGGCTACTATGCAATCGGTCTCTCGATTGCGCTTGAATTCTGATGATCTATACCGCCGCTAGAACAGCGCGTTGACCTTCTCTATGATCTCGTCCGCAGGAAGGTCGGGGCTCAGCACGAGGTCCGGCTCCTTGAGCAGGAA
>CADAFW010000181.1 GCA_902787295.1 uncultured Bacteroidia bacterium | reverse complement strand
GCCGGAGCAGCTGATTCTGGCTTAGGAGCGACAACCGCGGCGGCAGGAGCGACCGTTTTCCCAGCATCAGGGAGCTCCGTCGCTGCGATTGGAGCGACAGCGGGAGCTGCCTTTGACGGGACAGCAGCAGCGGCCGAAGCAGCCGATGCGACCGTTTCCGGCTTAGGAGCGACGGGCGAGGCAACCGGGGCGACCGTTTTCCCTGCTTCAGGGAGCCCGGTTGCCTTGGCCGGAGCGACAGAAACCGGAGCAGCGACGACCGCCGATTCCGGCACGCCGCCGAGAAACGCCAGCCTCATCAACGCAAACTCGATATGCAAACGCTGATTCGTGGCACCGCGATAACCCGCCTCACACTGGCTGATCACCTGCAACGCATCGAAAATGAACTTCACACTGCAACGGCCAGCCTGCTCCGCATAACGCACACGAAGCGAATCCGGAAGATCCAGAAGAGACTCCAGCCCCCCGGTACGGCTCACAAGCAGATCCCGCAGATGCGAACCAAGAGAAGAAACGAAATGCAACGCATTGAAACCCTTGCTCAGGATCTCATCGAAAATCAGCAGCGCCGAACCGTAATCCTTCGCCAGAAAAGCATCCACAAGACGGAAACTATACTCGTAATCGAGAACGTTCAAATTCCGGATCACATCCGCGTAATGGATGTCCGAACCGCAGAAAGCCACGGTCTGGTCGAAAATGGTCAGCGCATCGCGCATTGCACCGTCAGCCTTGTGAGCGATCACATGCAGCGACTCGTCATCCACAGAGATGCCCTCCTTTCCGGCGATATCCCGCAGATTCCGCACGATGTCAGGCACGCTGATGCGGTTGAAATCATAGGTCTGGCAACGGCTCAGGATGGTCGGGATGATCTTATGCTTTTCGGTGGTGGCAAGGATGAAGATCGCGTGTGCCGGCGGCTCCTCGAGAGTCTTCAGGAACGCATTGAAAGCCGCCTGCGAAAGCATATGGACCTCATCGATGATATAGACGCTGTACCTGCCAACCTGGGGCGGTATCTGCACCTGGTCCATCAGGGTCTTGATGTCATCCACACCGTTGTTCGACGCCGCATCCAGCTCGTGGATGCAATACGAACGCCCCTCCTGGAAACTCCGGCACGACTCGCACTCGCCGCACGGCTCCATGTCCGGACCCGGATTCGAACAGTTGATGGTCTTCGCGAAAATGCGCGCGGCACTGGTTTTGCCGACACCACGGGGACCGCAGAACAGATAGGCATGCGCAAGCTGCCCCCGGAGTATGGAATTCTTCAGGGTGCGCGCGATGTTATCCTGACCGATGAGGGACTCGAAAGAATCCGGACGGTACTTGCGGGCAGATACGATATAGTCTGACATAGATGACAAATATAGTGATTAATTTAGTAACTTTGCTTACGATGAAAAAGCATTTGACCCTCATTATGGCAGCGGCCCTGATGCTGCTCTCCCCCGCCATCTGCAGCGCGCAGATGAGACTCTATACCAAGAAGGCGCGGATGGACGACTTCACCACCAAGACCACGAAGGTGGTGGCCTCCGGGCAGGACATGATCGCGCTCGCCATACAGGAAGAGATACGCAGCCGCTGGCACGTTTCCCCATACGAATTCTGTTCCATGGCCGACTATGAAAGGCTCAAGGAAGACAACAACTACTACTTCCTGCTCCTCGAGAAGGAAGACGGCATCATCTTCCTCAACCTCTCCAAGGGCGGCAAGGAAAAGGATCCCGACAAGAAGAAAACCCCGTTCGAAGTGGTCCGGATACCGGTGATTCCCGAAGACAATGCCAGCGGAGTGGGGTTCACCTTCATAGGACCGGCGGTGGACGTGATCCAGCAGTTCGCACTGGATGCCATGGAATCCGACAGGGTAGGCTACACCGGCCTCAAGGCATACAAAGGCGGCAAACTGCGCGGAAAGACCGTCATCCTCGACCCTGAGAAGGCCGAGGAAGCCCTCGCCGCCAGCGCCATGGACACCGTGGCCGGAGTGGTCATAGCGCCCTCCATCGTCAGCTTCAGGAGCAACTGCTACAAGATGCTCGTAACTACGGACACCCACGAACTCGTATATTATATCAGCGAACGCTACAGCAACCCCTCCCAGAAGACCTTCAGCGAGAAAGAAGCGAACTTCTTCAGCAAGAAGCATGGAAACGTCGTCAGATAGGTACATAAGGGAACACAGCACCCTCCCCTCCGAAGCCCTCGACTGGATCGAGAAGCAGACGAACATCCACACGAACCATCCGAGGATGCTCTCCGGACGGGTGCAGGGCGAACTGCTCAAGATCCTGGTGGAGATTTCCGGCGCCACCCGCGTGCTGGAGATAGGCACCTTCACCGGCTATTCCGCCACCTGCCTGGCGCTGGGGCTTCCTGAAGGAGGCCGGCTGGATGCGCTCGAAATCAACGACGAACTGGAAGAACTCATACTGGAAGGCTGGAAGAAGGCCGGCGTGGACGGGAAGATAAGCCTGCACATAGGGGACGCCCGCGAAACCCTCGCCCGGCTCGAAGGCCCGTACGACCTTGCGTTCATGGACGCCAACAAGCGGCAGTACTGCGAATACTACGAAATGCTGCTGCCCAAGATGAGGAAAGGCGGGCTGATCGTGGCGGACGACGTGCTCTGGGACGGCAAGGTGTTCGAAGACCCGATGCCGCAGGACAGCCAGACCCTCGGAGTCGCCGCGTTCAACGACCTCGTGGCCGCGGACCCGCGCGTGGAGCAGGTGCTGCTGCCGCTGCGCGACGGCCTCAACATAATCAGGATAATCTGATCTACAACGATATATGAAAATCGGACACGTCATCATCGCCATCCTCGCACTGTGGATGACGGGAGCCTGCGCCGGCGCAACGGGCAGGACCTCCACCATCAACCCCAAGACCTACTTCACAGAAAAGCC
>CADAFW010000180.1 GCA_902787295.1 uncultured Bacteroidia bacterium | reverse complement strand
CCGGACTGTCCGCAGAGAAGGCGCGGGAGCTTATCAAGGCCAACGCCGCCCTCCTCCCCTGCCCGATCAGGATGGAGAAGGGTGTCAGCTGGCTCCACTTCGACGTCCTGCCCCAGTACGGGGTGACGGACAAGGTCTACGAGTTTTCGTCATAGACTCCGGGAGGCGGTGCGCCACCCTGCATAGTCCTTCTTCACCCACCGGCTGAACGGAGTCTTTAACATGAAGCACATGAAGCACATGAAGAGAATCGTCGAAATACTGCTCTACCTCTGGCAGCTCCCGCAGAACCTCGTGGGACTGCTGCTCGTGCTGGTCCTGCGGCCGGAGGTGAAATACAACTACGACGGCGTGGCGATTTGCTACGCGTCCCGTATGCGCGGCGGGATCTCCCTAGGCAAGTACGTCATCATGAGGGACGTCTTCAAGGATCACCGGATGAGTGACGAGCAGCACGAGCTCGGACACAGCATCCAGTCCAGGTATCTCGGTCCGCTCTACCTCTTCGTCATCGGCATCCCGTCCATCCTCTGGGCGGCCTGGTGGAACGCTGACCGGAACCGCGACTATTACAGCTTCTACACCGAAAGGTGGGCAGACCGTCTGGGAGGGGTCAACCGATGCTGACGCGGCGTCACCATAAGGAGCCTGCAGGGCGGAGAGGAAGCGGCGCTATCAACTTCTTTTCTCTCTTAGTCATGGTTATTAGCCTTTCCGCCTGCTCCCCGAAGGTCATCGAGAAGGTCGTGGTCCAGCGGGACACCGTCCGGGTCCACCACCGCGACACCACCTATCGGCGCGACTCCGTCTGGCTGAGGGAGTACGTCAAGGGTGACACGGTCTTCATCGAAAAGTACAAGGACCGCTACGTCTTCAGAGACCGCTGGCGGGACAGCATACAGGTCCGTGAGCGGCACGACACCACCACGGTGGAGGTCAAGGTCGAACGCGCGCTTACGTGGTCCCAGAAGGCCCGGATCGGCGCCTTTCCGTGGGTACTGCTGGCGCTCGTCGGGGCGCTCCTCTGGATCTTCCGAAAATGGATTTTCAAGACATAGCCCGTGAGGGTCCTACAGTTTTTTCATAGGTAAAAGTTTTAGTGTTATTTAATCACCCCCGTCCCGCGTCGTGAGATTCGGGGCGGTTACTTTTCCCCAGAGGTAGTCGATGCAGAGCCGGTTGGCGTCGTCCACCTTCTGCCGGTTCCGCTTGATGTAGATGGCCGTGGTCCGGTGGCCCGCAGAGGAGTGCCCCATGCCGAGCGTGATGGTCGGGTCGGCCACCTCGAGCTCGGCGCACAGCGTCGCCCAGGTGTGTCTGGCCCACTTGCTGGAACAGTCCGGCTCGATGGGCTCCCCGTCCGGTCCCTTGATGCGCTTCAGGGCCTCCCATAGCCGCCGGTCGTAGTCGTGCGGGTTCTTGTACCTGTCGAAGACGGAGAGAAGGTGTTCCTCCCCCTTCCAGCGCCCGAGGATCTCCAGTGCCTCAGGCTCCAACCGGACGTCCATCAGCTGGCCGGTCTTCTGCCGGCGGTACTCCACCCGTCCGTCCCTGACGTCGCCCCAGGTGAGGGCGCCGAGGTCGCAGGTGTCGATGCCTCGCAGATAGAACATCAGGAGGAAGACGTCGCGGTGCATGGCGTCGTTCCGGTAAGTGATGTCGGCGGTGGCGTAGGCGCGCAGCTGTTCGATGGTGAGGGACTTCTTGCGGGTCTCCTCCTTCTTGATCCGGAACTTCCGGAAGGGGTAGAAGGACGTGAGCCCCTCGTCCAGGGCGAAGTTGCAGATGGCGCGGAGGTTCCTCAGGTGGACCGCCCTGGCGTTTACTTTCCCTCCGATGGACTGGTCCAGGCCGTGCAGCCAGGTGAGCGTCATCTCCTCTATATACAGGGGCCCTCCGCCCGCGTACGCGCGCACCTTGTCAACTGTATAGCGGTAGATCTGCCGGGTGCCCTCCTTGTCCTTGGTGGCGATGCAGCGCTCCGCTATCCGGTAGAAGTCGGTGCGCCTCTCCTCCTCGGGCACCTCGCCCATGTCGGGGGCCTCGAGCAGCTTCCGGAGGTAGGTGGCGGAGGCGGTGGCGAGCCTGCCGTCCTCGCGCAGCTGGAGCATCCGGGCCTGCGTCCTGAGCAGCCGGATCTCCAGGGCGGCGTTCAGCTTCTTCGCGTCCTTCCGGTCCACGACCTTCGCGGAGTCCGGGTCCCACTCCCAGAGCCGGACGGAGAGTCCGGTGGAGAGGTAGATGTTCGTGCCGCAGCCCGCGGCGATCTTGATGGGGAACGTCCCGTCCTGGAGGGGGCGTCGCTTGTCCAATAGGCAAAATGACGTAGCCATGGTGTAGTTGTTCTTTGTTGGTCGGTTTTTCGTTTGCTGAGGATTTGCTGAAAAATGTGCCCAAATGTACCCGTATGTACCCACTTGTACCCACTTTCCGCGACACCTTTTGCCGACAAAACACAAAAAAGACAGTGCGCTGAACACAACCTAATCGGCTGAAATTCAACACACTGTCTGTTATGTGAGGACTGGCAGATTTGAACTGCCGACCTCTTGCCTGTCAAGCAAAAAGTGCCTTTCCATCCTCCTGATTATCATTGTCTTACAAGGTTGGATTTCATTTGCTGACGATTTGCATAGGCTAGAGGCTGAAATCCTTCCCGCAGGCGATGCACCTGCCGTGGAGGTTCTTCGCGCCTATGAAGCCCATCAGCAGGCCGAGCAGCGGCGAGACGACCATGCCGTCCAGGTTGATGGGATCCCCCGACACCTTCATCTGGATGCCTGCGACCACCAGCCGGATGAGGAAGAGCGCCACGGCCATGGCGGCGCCCTGGGCGAAGCTGTAGCCACGCTTGCCGATGTTCACGTTCTCGCTCTTGCAGTACGGGCACTTCACGTGCTCTCCTGCTCCCTTCGGCTTGTTCTTCACATAGAGGTAGACCGCCAGCACGGCGGCGACGGC
>CADAFW010000179.1 GCA_902787295.1 uncultured Bacteroidia bacterium | reverse complement strand
CCGAGCAGCAGCCGTATGTATTCCCTGGCGAGCGAGAAAGTCTTGCCCGAGCCGGCGGAGGCCTTCATTATCTCCACCCCGCCCGTGCTGCGGATCTGTTCCAGTAACTTATCGGTTTCCGTCATGACTCAGTCCTTGCTTGTCCTGCCGCAGAGTATGCAATAGTCGCAATTCTTGCAGGTGTTGTTGTCGTTCACCCTCTTGAAAGGCGTAGCCGTGTCTTCCATCTCGCTGAACAGCGCGTTCAGCCTCTCCTCCACGCCGGCTTTCAGGGTCTCATCCTGCCTGTATACGGCCACGCCGTTGCGGAAGATGTCGCCCATCGCATACATCGAGTTCTGCACCGTCCTGCCGGCGGCCATGCCGTCTGCCTCCAGCATCCTGTCGTAGATGTAGAACTGCAGTGCGGCCTTGTACTTGTGGTGGGTGCTGCGGTTGAAGATATTCGCCGCCGTGGTCTTTTCGCCGAGTATGCGCGGGTCGTCGCTTCCGGTCTTGTAGTCCACCACCCTGATGCTGTCCGGGGTGAAGGAGTCCACCCTGTCCAGGTAGCCCTTGAAGCGGTGCCCGCAGATCTCAATCCTGCTTTCCACCTCCAGCCCGTGCAGGTGGAACGAATCGGCGCCGTTGTCCTTCATCAGCTTCAGGTCCTCCTTCAGGACCCTGGTGATGAACCGCACTATCACGTCTGCTGACACGAGGTCGCGGCCCTCCACGTCTATGCTCCTCAGTTTTATACGTATGAGTGACAGGACCTTCTCCCGGATTTCGTCCTCCCTTGCGAGCCATCCTTCCAGGTATTCCCTGGTGATCAGGCGGTCGCCCCTCCAGCCCTTGTCCCGCTTCCCGTCATCTTCCGGGGCGGCCTTCATCGCTTCCTCCCCCTCGTACAGGGCTTTGAGCGTGTCGTGGCAGACTGTGCCTATCAGCCCCTTGTCCATGTTCTCCTGCACTTCATCCGGCTCCTTGAGGCCCTTGACGGAGTGGTAATAGAACTGCGCGGGGCAGGTGAGGTATTTATTCAGGCTGGAAGCGGAGAACTCCATGTCCCGGATCTTCTCCACGTCTTCTTCGGTCTTGGGGATAACCTCATCCATGATATGCCCCCTTAGGGGCGGCGCGGCGATGATCCTGTCCATCTTCACCTTGTCCCGGTAGCGGAACCACAGCTGCTTGACATAGCGGCTTTCCTCACCGGTCTGGGAGCCTTCGGTGCGGGAGTCGTAGAGCATCCACACGTTTTCGGCCCTGCTTATGAGGCGGTAGAAGTAGTAGGCCCAGACCTTGTCCTGATGTTCGTAGGTCGGCAGCCCGAAAGCCTTGCGAATCTCCGGAGGGATGAATGACGAACTTATGCTCGTACGCGGAAAGGTGCCCTCATTGGCATTGAGTATCACTATGTTGCGGAAGTCCACCGCCCTGGTCTCGAGCGGTCCCATCACCTGCAGTCCGCGCAGCGGCTCGCCCTCGAAAGGCACGCTCACCCCGGCCACGACCTGGTCCAGCAGATGCGCCCAGCTTTTGGCGAGGACGCCGATTCGGAGCGGTTTGAGCCGGTTCACGCTGCACCAGTATTCCTTGGCGAAACCCGCCTGCAGGGACTCTTCCTCAGGGAGGGAGGCGGCTATCCTCTCGGTGACGCCGAGCAGGTATCCGGCCAGGGCGTCGTTCTGCCCGATGAGCACTTCCTTCTGTGAAGGGTCGTTGACCAGCCCTCCTGCGACGGCGGGACTGAAAATCAGCGGGAGCACGGGCCCGTCGCCGAAGTCCTCCTGCGGAACGTAGAATTTGGCCCCCTGGACTATGGCTTCGGCCCTTGCGGCTTCCTCCTCGTCCAGCACGCTCCTGACTATGCCTCCGGAGAGGATGTCGTGCACCTGCTTATGGTAGAAATATGCCTTGCCGCCCTTGTAGCGTATGTGCAGCTGCATCGCGACCACGTCCTTCATCAGGGCGGCCCACTCGCTGGATCCCAGCGGATATCCCATGGTCACGTTGACCCCTTGCGGGCAGTCCGGCAGGCCGTTGAGCACCGGCATCAGCATGCTTTCGTCGGCCAGGACCACGGCGAAGTCCATCGCATCCCTGACCTCCTGCGGCTTCACCAGTTGCTGGAGCATCTTCGCCTGCCCGGTGGCCGAAGGAATCTCGCACACGTGGATGCGCGGCACGCCTCCGTCTTCCTGCGGGATGAAGTTGTGGCTGAACCTCGAGACGTTATCGCCCATGAAGTGGGAGCAGCCGTTCGCCTTGTCCGTCATGAAGGGACCGGAGTAGTCCCAGGCGAATTCCGCGATCCCGGCGTCGTCCATCTTCTTCATCACGGCCTTCTCGCATTCGTTCAGTGCGTTGAGGCCCACGAACACGAAGCCCCGCACCTGCGGGAAAGCAGCGTCGAGCATCTCCACGGCCGGGCGCTCCTTCATCTCCTCCGCCACCTTGCGGTACACCATTCCCTCGTAGGCGGCGCCTTCCGCGGCAAGCCGTTTCCTGAAGTCATCGTAGAGGGGAAGGAGCATCTGCCAGATCAGGAAGAAATCCTTGCTGGCATCGATTCCCCGGCCGCCGGACCTGTCCTTCAGGTGGCCTGAGAGCCTCTCGATGGCCGCTTTCTGCTCTTCCGTAGCATAGGCGAGGTCGTCCTGCATGGCCTTCAGGTCGGTCACGTTGGCGAAGAGATTCCTCGCGTCCACGAGGTACTTGTCCACGTCGTCGAAGTCGGAAAGCAGGACGTCTCCCCAATAGATGAAGCCGTCCAGCGGCTCGGCCTTGGGGTTCAGCCTGCCGTAGGATTCATACAGCTTCAGCAGCAGCGAGATGCGGTCGGTCGTGCGCATCTGCGCCGTCTTCGAGAAGAAGTCGTTTATGGTGGTCATCTGCGGTGCGGGCATCACCCTGCGGTCCGCACGGACACAGTCGCTCAGATGCTTCTTGAAGAACGTCATCGAGCGCCTGTTGGGGAAGATGAAGAGCCG